>CAMWLH010000042.1 GCA_947175045.1 uncultured Clostridia bacterium
CTTAAGCAAAGCTGCAAGGCGCTTGCGCTCCTCCTTGGTGATCTCGTCCACCTTTTTATCGGGGGGTATCTCCGAAAGCTCCACTGCCGCGCCTATAAGCTCGGCGGGCAGCAGACCGCGAAGACTGTCGCAAAACGGCTTGCCTCTGCGCTCCGAAAAATCGCGGAGAATCCGCGTGTCAAGCTGTTTTTCCGACAGCGCGGGCTTGAGGTCGATCCTCACCTCATAACGCCCGCGCTCGGGTTGGAGTATATGCGCTGAGGCGCTGAGCACGGTGGGTCCCGAAATACCATCTTCCGTGAACAGCAGCTCTCCGAAATCTTCATATATCCGCTTGCCGCTATGCTTGTCGTACAGCGACATCGCTATATTGCGAAGATTCAGACCCGCCGCGCCGCTTACCCATTTCTGCTCCGTTGTCAGCGCGGACAGCGAGGGCAGCGGTTCAACTATACTGTGACCCGCCTGTCTCGCCAGACAGTAACCCGCTCCGTCCGAGCCCGTCAGCGGGTAGGACATTCCTCCCGCAGCGGCTATGACCGCGTCCGCCCTGTACTTGCCCTTACGGCACACAACGCCCGAGCAGCGGCGTTCCTCAATTATCAGACCCGTTACCCTGTCGCGCACCACCTTTATACCGAGCTCTCCGATACGCCCCGTCAGCGCTCTCACAACATCTCCCGCCTTGTCCGAGACGGGAAAGACGCGCTGCCCGCGCTCCGTCTTAAGCGGAACGCCCAGCCCCTCGAAAAACTCTATGGTATCCTGCGCGTCAAACGCCGAAAGCGCGCTGTACAAGAACCTGGCGTTACGCGGTATATTCCGCATAAAGCTGTCCATGTCCGAATCGTTGGTGAGATTGCACCTGCCCTTGCCCGTTATTCCGAGCTTTCTGCCGAGCCGCTCGTTCCCCTCGACAATAACGACCTCCGCGCCCGACTCCGCCGCGGCGATAGCCGCCATCATTCCGGCAGCCCCGCCGCCGACAACAATTATAAGCGCCATTTTAACTCCTGATTTCAAAAAATTTTCCGCGACCCGCCCGCAAAACTCCGCCTCGCTGCGTTTTCGCAGGCTCTCACGGAAAATTTTGCTGCGCGGGCTTTTCGTTGCTGTCTGCGAGCGCTGCTTTCCTGCGTGGGCTTTTTGTCGCCGTATGCGAGTGTTGCTTTTCTGCGTTGACTTTACGTTGCTTTTAGTTGTCAAACGTCCTTTTTATACACGTCATTATTTTCCCAGAGCCTTTCCAGCTTCTCGAAATTCCGCTCCGCGCTTTCGGTATTTCTGTCCGAGACCGCGACTATAAGCGCGTTTATAAGGCTCATAGGCGCGACAAGGCTGTCCACGAAAGACACCATATCGGAATACGCGTACAGCGAGATATCCGCCAGAGCCGTAAGCGGCGAGTTTTCGCTGTCCGTTATCGCAATTATCTTAGCGCCGCTTTCTCTCGCGAACCTGCACGCCTGCACAGTTCCCGAGGCGTACCGCGGGAACGACATAGCCACCAGCAGATCGCCCTCGCCTATATGCAGCATCTGCTGATATATCTCGCTCGTCACCACCGAGCCAACCAGCGTCACCTTATCCAGTATCAGCCTTAAATAATAATGCATGAACCGTGCCAGAATGCTTGACGACATCGCCCCTTGGATATATATCCGCTTTGCGGAGATCATCGCGTTCACCGCCGCGGCGAAATCCTCCCTGTTCACATCGCTGATAGTGCGTCTTATCTTGTCGATATCCTGCGACAGCACCACCTCCACGGGATCCATATCGCCTATCCTGTTGCGGGTAACGTCCATTCTTTGCAGCGACGTCAGCCTGTTCTTTATATGGCTTTGCAGCGACCGCTGGAGCTGCGGGTAGCCCTCGTATCCCAGCTCTATCGCAAACCTCACCACCGTAGACTCGCTCACGTTCACCGCGTTCCCCAGCTTCAGCGCCGTCATATACGCCGCCTTTTCGTAATGCTCCAGAATATACCCCGCTATCAGCTTCTGGCTCTTTGAAAACTGCGGCATTAACTCCTGTATCCGCTGTAAAAGATCGTCTTTCATCTCGTCCTCCTGATTTTTAATGCTTTTAAGCTTTGTTGATCCGGGTCAAATTATTTAAAAGAATTTCCCGCACCGCTGCAAACAACGCTTTGCGTTGTTTGCGCCAGCCCGCAGAACAGTCAACTCTCCGCTTCGCTCCGTGTTGACTGTTCTGCGGCTTGCGGGAAATTCATTCGTGGGCAAAGCGTTGCTCTTTGTTGAACGCTGCTTTACTGCGTGGGCGATATGTGCCTCATTTAAATCCGCCGCAAAGCGGCACCGAATTTTACACTTTCAAATCGGCTCTCCCATACCCTCAACAACGTCCATAAGCGCAAGATACGACTCCTCGGAGGCTGCCCCGAACAGCATCTGCAAGTCCCCGCCGCCGCAGTCCATGACCTGCACCATATTATCCGCCGCGCTGCTGAACAGCAATATCCTGTCGCCGAACCAGCCGCGCGTTTCATAGGGCAGCTTTGTAAGCCTGTTTTCCAGTACCGCGAGCTCCTTTTCGGTTATACAATAAAATTCCTCGGGGGAGTACTCATAGGAAAACACCGCCTCGTAAGCCATCATGGCATACAAAAACTCCGTTGTGCTGTCCGCGCAGAGCCTCCACTCCTTATCGTCCTCGGTGAGGTATACGGGAGGATCGCCCGCCGACAGGTCATCGCGCAGTATTCCCGCGCGGAATACGCCTTGATTCTCATTAAGCAGCAACAGGCAGTCCGAGCCGCGCAGCCATTCGCTTTTGCGGAAATGCTCCGGCAGCAGCCACTGATCCTGTCCGTGATGGAGCGCGTCGGTTCGCGCGGCGCGGCGGTAAAATTCCTCGACCGCCCGCGGGAGCGTTCCGAAAAGCTCCCTCATATAATCTATGTCCTCGTCCGGCAAGCCCTCCAAGCTGTCGACCGCATATAGACTCTTAAGCCATTCAAAAAAGCCGTTCACAGGTGCTCCTTATTTATATTGGTAAGGCAGTACTGCATTTCGCGCAGCGCCCGTGCGGAATACTGTCGAGATAATTCTGCGGTATAATGCCCTTATAGGCGTGCTTCCGGCTTTCCTCATAAACAAGGCTCAGAGCGAACGGATCGTCGTATTCGGAGATAGGTCTTATTGTCATTGGTCGGGTCTCCTTAAAGGTTGATTCAGATGATCGTGTAATTTTCCCCCAAACAAACCAACATCGGCGCGTTCAACTACACTTGACATCTAATAATTTTTTTATATCATCGAAGTGCTCTTTGCATGTAACCCGATAATGAATCCAACCGCCGTCACCGCAGGGATATTTGTTGTCTATTTGGTTTTGAGTATATTCTTGCAAATCTCCATATACCAATTCGTATTGCCTGTCTGATAACCTCATCATAACTGTAAAAGAATTGTTTTCCGCAAAAATATTGCACAACAGCTTTTTCTTCTTTTTATGGGCAATGCCCCAGCCATAGTTATTGCCGTAGGGAAAGATGATCTCCTGTTCGGTATTATATTTATTGCCCAGCCACTCATTAAGCAGTGTGAACAGTTCCGCATTTTCGCCGCAGTATGCCGACATTTCCTCAATGCTTGGAACAACCTGCTTATTTAACATTCTTTCATACATAAATAAACTCTCCTTTCAACAATCCCTTTCCTATATTTTCACCACAAACGGGATTTTGTCGGGCAAACACCGGTTTATCAAGCTGTAAATTATTATTTGTATTATACTACATTTGCAGGATTTTTGCAAGCGGTTTTGCAAAATCTTTCGTTTGCGGTATTTTTTACAGAAAATCCGACAATAATCCGATTATAAATTTTTTTAAAAAAATCAAAAACCTATTTACAAATCCTTTGGATTGTGATATAATAATAACGTTATGCGGTCGATCATACGAGCATAACAATACTGCTTTCAAGGCTTCGCGGATTTTGCTCCGACAGGAGAAGCACCCTATCCCCCTGCTTTGATGGCGGAATAAATTCAATGAGGTGTAACTATGTTAAGAAAAGAAGAAAAGACAGCGGTTATTGAAGCTAACCGTCTGAACGAAAAGGACACGGGCTCTCCCGAGGTACAGATCGCTATTCTGACCAAGAGGATCAACGAGCTCACCGAGCACATCAAGGTTCACAAGAAGGACCACCACTCCAGACGCGGTCTGCTGAAGATGGTCGGTCACAGAAGAAACCTGCTCAACTACCTGCAGAAGAAGGATATCGAACGCTACCGCGCAATAATCGCAAAGCTGGGTATCCGTAAGTAATTTCTCGGAAATAATCGGGCAGCATTGCGCATTTTTTGCATGATCTGCCCGCTTGTTTTACCCGAAAGGACGGCTTCAAGGGCGCAGCGCTGCGGCATTAAACTGAGCTCCCGCGAAAGCGGCGGCTGACTTTATTGCTGAGGTCTGTCTGTGCCTTTGAACACAACATTACAAAACAGAAAGGAAAAAGACAAATGTTTGAAAACTACAAGGTGTTCAAAACAACGTTTGCCGGCAGAGAGCTCACCGTTGAGACGGGCAAGGTCTGCGGGCTGGCTAACGGCTCATGCTGGGTAAGGTACGGCGAGACTGTTGTCATGGTAAACGTTACGGCAAGCGCCAAGCCCCGCGACGGCGTGGATTTCTTCCCGCTTTCCGTTGACTATGAGGAGAAGCTCTATTCCGTGGGCAAGATCCCCGGCGGCTTCCTCAAGAGAGAGGGCAGACCCTCCGAAAAGGCTATACTGACCTCCCGCGTGGTAGACCGCCCCATGCGTCCGCTGTTCCCCAAGGATATGCGCAACGACGTGGCCATCACCATGACGGTGCTGGCGGTAGACCCCGACTGCTCCCCCGAGATACTGGGAATGATAGGCGCGTCCATCGCGGTATCTATTTCCGATATCCCGTGGAACGGTCCTATCGGCGGTATCAGCGTAGGTCTGGTAGACGGCGAGATAGTGCTCATGCCCGATCTGGAGCAGCGCGCTAAGACCGATCTCACACTGACCGTGGCTTCCTCCGAGAAGAAGGTAGTCATGATCGAGGCGGGCGCGAACGAAGTCCCCGACGACGTTATGTTCAAGGCTATCATGGCGGGTCACGAGGAGATCACCAAGTCCCTCATTCCTTTTATAAAGGATATCCGGGCGCAGATCGGCAAGCCCAAGTTTGCATTTGAGAGCCAGGAGGTTGACCACGATATGTTCGACGCGATCTCCGGGTTCTGCATTGACAGGATCAGATACGCGCTGGACACCGATGACAAGAATATTCGCGAGGAGCGTCTGAAACCCATTGTGGACGACGTTCACGCCAAGTTTGACGAGGTATATCCCGAGCAGATCGCTATGATCGACGAGTGCCTGTACAAGCTCCAGAAGTTCGTTGTACGCCGCTGGCTGCTGGACGACGGCAAGCGCGTCGACGGCAGAAAGCTGGACGAGATACGCCCTCTCGCCGCAGAAGTGGGAATGCTGCCGAGAGTTCACGGCTCGGGTCTGTTCACAAGAGGTCAGACACAGGTCATGACGATATGCACCCTCGGTCCCGTAAGCGACTCTCAGAAGCTGGAGGGTCTGGACGAGGAAGAGGGCAAGCGCTATATGCACCATTACAACTTCCCCTCCTACTCCGTTGGCGAGACCAAGGCGAGCCGCGGACCCGGCAGACGTGAGATAGGTCACGGCGCGCTTGCCGAGAGAGCGCTTCTCCCCGTTATCCCCTCCGTTGAAGAGTTCCCCTACGCGATAAGACTGGTCTCCGAGGTGCTTTCCTCCAACGGCTCCACCTCGCAGGGCTCGGTATGCGGCTCCACGCTGGCGCTTATGGACGCGGGCGTTCCCATCAAAAAGCCCGTCGCGGGCATCTCCTGCGGACTTATCACCGAGGAAGACCGTTGGATGACAATGGTCGATATCCAGGGCGTTGAGGACTTCTTCGGCGATATGGACTTCAAGGTAGCCGGCTCTCACGAGGGTATCACGGCTATACAGATGGACCTCAAGATCGACGGACTTACTCCCGAGATTATCAAGAACGCTCTCGAGACCACCCACAAGGCGCGCGACTATATTCTTGACGAGATAATGCTCAAGGCTATCCCCGAGCCCCGCAAGGAGGTCGGCAAGTACGCTCCCAAGATGCTCTCCGCAAAGGTTCCCGTTGACAAGATACGCGACGTTATCGGCACGGGCGGTAAGGTTATCCAGAAGCTCTGCGCGGACTTCGACGTCAAGATCGACATCGACGACGAGGGCAACGTATTTATCTGCGGCGTAGATATGGAAAAGGCGAAAGCCTGCGTTCAGGTCATCGACACCATCGTCAATCCCCCCGAGATCGGCGCCATTTACAAGGGCAAGGTCGTTCGTATAATGAACTTCGGCGCGTTTGTCGAGATTGCTCCCGGCAAGGACGGTCTGGTTCATATCTCCAGGCTGGAGAACAGGCGCGTTGAAAAGGTGGAGGACGTTGTTTCCATCGGCGACGAGATCATCGTTAAGGTCATCGAGATCGACCAGCAGGGCAGGATCAACCTTTCCCGCAAGGACGCTCTCGCGGACATCGAGGCTAAGAAAAGAGCCTCTCAGAACAACGGTTAATTAAAACGTTTTTCCCGCCAAGCCTTAGCTTGGCGGGAATTTTTTATGCTTTTTCAACTGCCAGCGCGCCGTCGGCAACGCCTATTTTTATAGTATCTCCCTGCCGCACGTTGTCCGCGAGTATCTCCCGAGCTATCAGAGTTTCAAGATTGCGCTGGATATATCTCTTAAGCGGACGTGCGCCGAAATTCGGGTCGTAGCTCGAATCAACTATAAACTGCTTCGCGTCGTCGCTGATGCTCAATGTGAGCTGCTTATCCTTCAGCCGCTTTTGCAGGTCGGCGGTCTGCAGATCAATAATTCCGAATATCTCCGTCTTGGTAAGCGGCTTGTAGAACACTATCTCGTCCAGTCTGTTGAGGAACTCGGGACGGAAAGAGCGCTTGAGCAGCGAGTCCACCTCACTCCTTGCGGCTTCTGAGATATTCCCGTTTTCGTCTATTCCGTCAAGGATAAACTGCGAGCCGAGGTTTGAGGTCAGAATTATTATGGTATTCTTGAAATCCACCGTTCTCCCCTGACCGTCGGTTATGTGACCGTCGTCGAGCACCTGGAGCAGCACGTTGAATACGTCGGGGTGAGCCTTCTCCACCTCGTCAAACAGCACTACGGAGTAGGGCTTGCGGCGCACCGCCTCGGTGAGCTGACCGCCCTCCTCGTAGCCCACATATCCGGGAGGCGCTCCGATAAGGCGGGACACGCTGTACTTCTCCATATATTCGCTCATGTCGAGCCGCACGATATTGTGCTCGTCATCGAACAGCGACTCCGCGAGAGCCTTGGCAAGCTCCGTTTTGCCTACGCCGGTAGGTCCTAAGAACAGGAAGGAGCCCAGCGGCTTTCTCGGGTCGTTTATGCCCGCGCGGGAGCGCATGATGGCTTCGGTGACACGGCTTACCGCCTCGTCCTGACCCTTTACGCGCTCATGGAGCGTCTCGCCGAGGGAAAGTATCTTCTGCCGTTCGCCCTCCACCAGCTTTGCCACGGGGATACCCGTCCAGCGAGCCACTATCCGCGCTATTTCCTCCTCTGAGACCTTGTCGCGCAGCAGCGAATCCGCCTTTGCCTGCTCCGCCGTCTCCTCTTCGCGCTGCAAGTCCGCCTGGAGCTTGGGAAGCGTGCCGTATTGCAGCTCCGCCGCCTTGTTTAGGTTGTACTCCAGCTTTGCCTTTTCTATCTCCGCGTTGGTGTTCTCTATCTCCTTGCGGAGCTCCTGCACGCGGGTGATGGCGATCTTTTCGTTTTCCCACCGAGCTTTCATCGCGGAGAATTTATCCCGCATTTCCGCAAGCTCCCTTTGAATATCCGCCAGGTGCTCCTGCGAGAGCTTGTCGGTCTCCTTTTTCAGCGCCGCCTCTTCAATCTCGTGCTGCATAATGCTGCGGGATATCTCGTCAAGCTCCGCGGGCATGGAGTCCATCTCCGTTCTTATCATGGCACACGCCTCGTCCACAAGGTCTATCGCCTTGTCGGGGAGAAATCTATCCGTGATATATCGGTTGGAGAGCGTCGCGGCGGCGATTATCGCGCTGTCCTGTATCTTTACGCCGTGGAAAACCTCGTAGCGCTCCTTAAGACCGCGCAGTATTGAAATAGTGTCCTCGACGGTGGGCTCGTCCACCAGTACTGTCTGGAAGCGGCGCTCCAGAGCGGGGTCTTTCTCGATATATTTGCTGTATTCGTCAAGAGTTGTCGCGCCGATACAGTGCAGCTCGCCGCGAGCCAGCATTGGCTTGAGCAGATTGCCCGCGTCCATAGCGCCGCCCGACTTTCCCGCGCCTACTATCAAATGGAGCTCGTCGATGAAAAGGATAATGCGCCCCTCGCTTTTCTTGACCTCCTGCAAAACCGCCTTAAGGCGCTCCTCAAACTCGCCCTGATACTTCGCGCCCGCGATAAGAGCGCCCATATCCAGTGAGAACAGCTTTCTGTCCTTAAGGTTCGCGGGAACGTCGCCGCGCACTATTCTCAGCGCCAGTCCCTCTGCGATGGCGGTCTTGCCCACGCCCGGCTCACCGATAAGGCAGGGGTTGTTCTTGGTCTTGCGGGAGAGAATGCGTACAACGTTGCGTATCTCGCTGTCGCGACCTATCACGGGGTCGAGCTTGTTTGCGCGCGCGAGCTCCACCAGGTCCTGACCGTATTTGTTCAGCACATCATAGGTCTCCTCGGGGTTCTGCGAGGTAACGCGGGCGCTGCCGCGAATCTCAGAGATTGCTTTCAGCAGGCGGCTCTTTTCAATGCCGAAGCTCCTGAAAATGCCCTTGATACCGCTGCCCGCCTTTTCCGCGAGAGCTATCAGCAGGTGCTCCACCGAAACATACTCGTCCTTCATGTGCTGCGCCTGCTGCTCCGCTTCGGTGAACGTCTTGTCGAGGTCGGGGGAAATGAGTATCTTTCCCGCCTCTCTGCCGCTGCCCGTTACCCTTGGCATACCTTCCACGAATTTCAGCGCGGCGGTCTTTACCGCTCCCGCATCAATATTCATTTTGGTGATTATCTGCGGAACAAGCCCGCCGTCGTCCGCCATCAGCGCGTAAAGCAGGTGCTCCTGCTCCACGCAGTTGTTCTGGTAGCTGATGGACAAGTCCTGCGCCGCCTGTACCGCTTCCATTGTTTTTTGTGTAAATTTATTAGGATTCATATAAAAACCTCCTGATTTTGAATTGAAATTTTCCGCACCGCAAAGCGATTGAGTTTGCTATCTCGCCCGTAAAAGCTCCACTTCGCTTCGCTCCGTTACGCTTTCACGAGCGGATTACGGAAAATTTCCTGCCACAGTCCGCATAACGGCGGCTAAATGATCACCGCCTGCCTTATTATATCCGCGGAGTAGCCCTCCTCCGCTGCTGCCGCCGCCGCTTCAATATCGGGAAGCTCCCCTAAGAAGCGCTTCATAACTCCGTCGAACATCGCCATGTAGTCCGCGACCGCCATGCCAAGCTCCTCGTCGGTGATGTTCTCCGAGGGCATACTGAACGTCCTTGAGAACCTCCCGTTTTCAATAGTATACACGATATTGCGGTTAAGGGAAGCCGCAATATATTTTTGCTCCAGAGCCGCCCAGCAGGAGAAAAACTCCGTCAGTTCGCCGATGAGCCGCGCGTTCTGGGTGCGGAAGGACACCCGCAGCTCGCCCGCCTTTTGTCCGCCGCGCGAGTATATCTCCACGGAGTATCGCACCGTGGGCTTATATCGATACTTCAGCGTTGAACGGCAGGAGATGGTGCTCCCCGAGGACTGCTCCATAAGGTAAAATTCCCCGTTCATGGAGCCTTGCAGCGCCGCCAGTATATCACGCAGCCGCATTTCGGGAGTGGTGTAGGCGACCCGCTCTGCCAGAATTTGGTTTATCATTGCTGAACGGCTCAACCCCGCGTTTCGCGCCAGTATATCCACTGCCTCCACTACGCTGTCCGACAGCACAAGGCTGTAAATGCTCTTGTCCGTTTTTAACGCCTCCTCCTGCAAATCTGCTCCTTACACTAATAATTGTATCACATTTTTATTAACTTGTCAAGCAATTTTAATAATTTTTCTTGCGTTTTTTAAGAAGACGATATGATACGGTTTTTTTTTCATATTTTCAGCGTTACCATAAGCTCAAATACCCCGTTTTCACATTTTATCTTCATTTGCCCGTTATACTTTTTAGCTGCGTTTTTGATGTTGTATAAGCCCATTCCGTGCTTTTCCTGTTCGGATTTTGTCGTAGGCGGAATACTGTAAAATTTATCCGAGCGGACGGTGGGATTTTTGATAGACAAAACAAAATATCCCTGCCGTTCACCGGCGGATATTGTGATGGCGCAGGGCGATTTAAATTCCCTGCAAGCCTCGATGGCGTTGTCCAGCGCGTTTGACAGTATTACGCACAGATCGACATTTTCGATCGTTGACGGTATTATGCCCGAATATTCTATGCGGCAGCCGTCGCTGAGCGAAGCCGACTTATCGGCGAGAAGCGCGTCCGCCAGCCTGTTTCCCGTGTAGAACATCACCGTGCCGGAGCTGTATTTCACCTTTTGGAGCTTTTCGATGTATTCCTCCGCTTGGGAGTATTCGTTCATTCGTATCAATGACAGAATGCTCCTTAGGTGGTTGGTGTAGTCATGACGGAAACGGCTCATTTCCGCTTCAATTTTTTCAAGCTCCTCATAGTGGCTGATCTGAAGCTCGACTTGCTTTTCCATCATTTGCGTGGCTGCCGTAAAATGCTGTTTTGCTATTACATTTAAACATAATGATACCGCAATACATGATAAGATTATAGATAGTAT
>CAMWLH010000043.1 GCA_947175045.1 uncultured Clostridia bacterium
CAATAATACATGGCATGGTTTTTGCAGCAGGAATATGGATTCTGTTATGTTGCAATCCAAAAACTAAAGATACTTTTAATAGTAAGATTGTGTGTTTGATACCAATTAAAGTCATGACATCTATATTTATTTTGTCTACTATTATTTTAACCTGTGTAATGTGTGCGATTGTATATCAAATAGATTACATCAATGTCGGATACTCCAATAATATGACCGAAGCAATAACCGGCAATAACTATGTCGAGGAATATTATAAAGGGAAATCAGCCGATTGGGTTCAGATTGTCTTTCGACCTGTTACCAACGGTAGAAGTTATCCACAGTCTCAAATGCTGAATTTGGATATTGTAGACGCTGAAACCGGAGAAATTGTTGGCTCAGGATCATGTTCTGCGAGTGAATTTAAGGACAAGAGCAATTATACACTTAAAATCGATGATGTTGATATCAATAAGGATAAATGGTATATTTTCAGATATTACAGCCCCAAGGTTATTGAAAATGAAGAAAATTACATGTATTTACTCTATTCAAATGCAGGAACGAGTGATCCTGATTGCCATTATGCATTGGTAAAGAATGGCACAGATGACAGTGATGAATATATTCCCGCAAATTATGATATCGGCGGAGAAATTTTGTTAAGCTAATTCGCTGTTCGTTGCTTTTAATGGGGGAGAGTTTTATGAATATAATTTTCGAAATGATTTCTTCGTGGAATAATGAACCAAGAACTAGTGAGCTAAAATCAATAATCGACTGGGTATGCGAAAAGAACGCCAGCCTGAGGGTGTCGATAACTCGCAATAAGCTGACCGACAGTGACGCTTGGTTTTATGACGAGGAACATGGCGAGATCCGCAACAAGAGCAACAGTTTCTTCCAAATACGCGGTCTGCAGCAGTACCGAGACGGCGAAATGATATTAGAACAGCCAATTCTCATACAGGACGAGATCGGTTACCTCGGCATAATCTGCAAGGAGATCGACGGGGTTTTGCAGTTCCTGATGCAGGCTAAAATTGAGCCCGGCAATGTGAATAAAATTCAGATTTCCCCCACGATCCAGGCGACCAAGAGCAACTTCACCCAGAAGCACGGTGGGAAAAAGCCCGCTTATCTTGACTATTTCCTCAACGCGAAGCCCGAAAATATCATTGTAGACCAGATTCAGTCGGAGCAGTCCTCGCGCTTTCTGGGCAAGCGAAACCGTAATATAATCATTATGGTTGACGAAGATATTGAGGTGCTCCCCAGCCATCGCTGGATGACCTTAGGAACCATCAAGCAGCTAATGAAAATTGACAATCTGGTCAACATGGACACGCGCACTGTTTTGTCCTGTATACCCTATTGCAGCGCCGAATTGTCGGATATGGAAAAGTGCGAGATCTACGAAATGTTCACGGACAAATCTCTTTTCCGCTCAATGTTTGGTGCGGGTGAGCGGGATTTCGTGCAGGTTTATCGCTACATAAACAATTACAAAATGCTGCATGGATGTGAAAACAAGATCGTTCCGCTTACAGAATTGAAAAGCTGGAGCTTTACCGATGAGGAGATCGTTCACAAAAAAGGGTATCCCTTTAAGGTGATTTTCTGCGATATCGAAATAGAGGGCAGGGAGGTCACGCACTGGACGCAGCCGCTGTTTCAGGCGGAGGGAATGGCGACCTTCGGGCTTATTACCGCGGAATTTGAGGGAGTGAAGAAATTCCTTGTTCATGCCAAGCCCGAAGCGGGCTGCTTTGACGGGATAGAATTAGCGCCGACCGTGCAGCTGGAGGCAGCTGTTCCCGAGAGCGAATACCTGCCGTTGGACAAGCTATTTTTTGAGCTTCTTGAAAATGGAGCGGAAATAAAAAACAACGTTATTTTATCAGAAGAGGGCGGCAGATTTTATCATGAGCAGAACAGGAATATTATTCTGAACGTGACACCTGATAAGGTCGGAGAACTCCCTGAGGGCTACTTCTGGCTTGATTATAAAATGCTTAATGAAATGGTGCAGTATAACAATGTGCTGGATATTCAGCTGCGGAATTTGCTGTCACTATTGGAGATGTAAAATGAAAATTAGAATTGGTGTGCTGTGCCCGTCGGAGATCGCGCTAAGACGGTTTATGCCGGCACTGATGAAATGTAAGGATTTTGAGTTCGCTGGAATATCCTCGGCGAGTGCGGAAGAATGGTTCGGAGAGCCGACAAGCGAGCTTGTAGAATCCGAAAAAGGCAAGGCGAAAAAGTTTACCGACAGCTACGGCGGCAGGCTTTTTGAGAGCTACAACGAGATGCTAGGCTCTCCCGAGATTGACGCGGTTTATATTCCGCTGCCGCCCGCCCTACATTTCAGATGGGCGAAAAAGGCGCTTGAAAACGGAAAGCATGTTTTAATTGAAAAGCCCTTCACGACCGCTCTTGCGGACACCAAGGAGTTGCTGGAAATTGCTAAGGCGAACGATCTTGCGGTGCATGAAAATTATATGTTCGTGTATCATTCGCAGTTGGATTGGATAAAAAATAAGCTGCCCGAGATCGGTGAAATACGGCTTATAAGAATTGACTTCGGGTTTCCTTTCAGAGGTGCGAACGACTTCCGCTACATCAAGGAATTAGGCGGCGGAGCGTTGCTGGATTGCGGCGGATATACCGTTAAGCTGGCGGGATTATTCCTAGGCGAAAGCGCGATGATTACCGCCTCACAGCTGAATACAAAAAGCGGATTTGATGTGGATATCTACGGGAGCGCAACGCTGACCAACTTCGATGGGCTTACCGCTCAGATAGCTTTTGGAATGGATAACAGCTATAAATGCAGCCTTGAAATATGGGGCAGCGAGGGGACGATATATACCAACCGCATTCTCACCGCGCCGGACGGGTTTGAGCCTGTCGTTACTGTTAAAAAAGGTAATGATGAGCAGCAATTTACGCTTCCCGCGGACGATACGTTTGCTAAGTCAATTAAGTTCTTTGAAAAGTGCGTCGACAGTGAGCAAGTCCGCACCAAGCATTATAGTGAAATTCATCGTCAATCTGCAAGTGTCGAGAAGATATTAAGGGGTAATTGATATGATAAGATTTACAAAGTCGTCTGTCACGGAGCTTGAAGAAAAATATGTTTTGGACGCTTTGAAAAACGGCTCTCTATCGGGTGACGGAAAATATACATCAAAGGTGTATGAGCAGTTCAAAGAGCGCTTTGGCATCGATAGAATGCTGCTGACTACCTCGGGAACAACGGCGCTTGAAATGGCTTCGATCCTCATTGATCTGCAGGAGGGCGACGAGGTTATCGTTCCGTCGTTTACCTTTTCGTCGACGGTAAACGCTTTCCTTCTGCGCGGAGCAAAGCCCATTTTCTGCGATATCCGAAAAGATACCATGAATATAGACGAAACTCTTATAGAAAGTCTTATCACTCCCAGAACTAAGGCGATATATTGTGTGGATTACGCAGGAATCCCCTGCGATCTGGACAGGATAAATGAGATCGCGAACAAGCACGGAGTTTTTGTTATTGAGGACGCGGCGCAAGCGGTCGGCTCGAAATACAAGGGGAAATACTGCGGGACTCTGACGGAGTTCGGCTGCTTTTCCTTTCACGAAACAAAGAATTATGTCATGGGCGAGGGCGGCGGAATCGTAATCAACAATGAGAAATATATGGAACGCGCCGAGATAATCCGCGAAAAGGGAACTAACCGCCGTAATGTTCTCCGCGGATTGGTTGACAAGTACACATGGCATGACATAGGCTCATCGTTTCTGCCGTCAGATGTTTTAGCGGCAATTCTTGCGGCACAGATGGAGCGTTATGATGAGATAATGAACAAGCGCCTGAATGTGTGGAATACATACCATACAATTCTGGAGGATTGCGAAAAATCGGGGAAATTGATCAGACAGTTTGTTCCCGATTATGCCGAGCACAACGGGCATATGTACAATATAATTCTTCCAAGCGAGGAAATCCGCGCTAAGCTCATTGCGGCTCTTAAAGAAAAAGAGATAATCTCGTATATATGCTATGTTCCGCTGCATTCCGCGCCAATGGGATTACATCTTGGCTGTGATCCCAAGGACTGCCCCGTGACGGAGGATTACGGTAAGCGAGTTTTAAGGCTGCCGCTTTATGCGGATATGACGGCTGAGCAGGCGGAGTTTGTGGCGCAGGCGGTTTGTGATATCCTTGAAAATATGTAAGGAGATATGCATTTTGAAGAAAATTGTTATTATTGGTGCAAGTGAGCTTCAAAATCCCTTGATATTAAAGGCGAAAGAAATGGGATTAGAAACACATGTATTTGCGTGGGAAGATGGTTCAATAGGCGAAAAAACGGCGGATTACTTTTATCCTATCAGCATTATCGAAAAAGATAAAATATTGGAGAAGTGCAAAGAGATAAAGCCTAATGCGGTAGCATCTATAGCATCAGATTTAGCAAATGTTACAGTAAATTATTTGGCGAGCAATTTAGGACTTATCTCAAACAGTAAACGCAGTATCCTAGTTTCAACCAATAAGTTTGAGATGAGAAAGGCCTTTAAATCCGCAGGGATACCAACGCCTGACTTCAGACAATTTGGTCAATCCGATAATCTTGATGAAATAAAGAAAATGTGTCCGCCTATTATTGTTAAGCCGACCGACCGTTCTGGAAGCCGTAGTATAACAAAGATAGATCACATAAGCAATCTGGAACCTGCAATTGAACGAGCAATAAATGATTCGTTTGAAAAGAAGGCAATAATTGAAGAATACATAGAAGGCAACGAGTATAGCTGCGAATGTATTTCTTTTGAGGGCAAGCATTATTTTCTGACAATAACCAAGAAATTTACCACAGGTGCTCCGCATTACATCGAAACGGGACATATTCAGCCTTCTGATTTGGGTGATGATATGGTTGAGCGTGTCAAATCATTGATTTTCAGAGCCTTAGATGCGTTGGAAGTTTGTTATGGCGCATCTCATTCCGAATTTAAGGTTGATAAGAACGGCAATATAAATATAATTGAGATAGGTTCAAGAATGGGTGGTGATTGTATAGGATCTGATCTGGTGCGATTATCTACAGGATATGACTTCTTAAAGATGGTTATTCAAGTAGCATTAGGTGAACGACCTGAACTCTCAAAAAGTTCCGTGCCTAAATGCGCCGCTATTAAATATATCTGCTGTGATAAGGACATGGAGCATTTTGCGAGAATAAAGGAACTGTTTCCCGAAAATCTCGTCAGATACAGCAGTATGAGGAAAATTGATCACAAGGTTATTGACAGCTCGTCAAGATTTGGGTTTTACATCGTCGAAGATAGTCAAGTTGAAAAAGTAGTTTCCATATTAGGACTGTAAAATCAGATGCATGGATGCTGCGCAAATACTTTATGGCGTAGTTTGAACAATTTTGAGGTGTAATTGTGAAAGAATATCATTGTTTCAGTCGTTTCTGGATATAGGCATATACTTAATACAATTGCAGCAGTGCCTTAAATGAAGATTTTATACATTGCATAAATTTTTTAGAAATTAGGAGGAAAACAGAAACATGAAGAAAGTCATGGTAATTGCTGGTGGAAAATGGCAAATTCCAATAATAAAGAGAGCCAAGGAAATGGGATACTATGTTATAAACACAAATTTATATAAGGATTCGCCAGGATTCGAATTTGCAGATGCTTACGAAGTGGTTGACGTTCTTGATAAAGAAAAAAACCTGGAAGTCGCAAAAAAATATAAGCCAGATGGGATTATTTCAGATCAGTGTGAAATTGCGATACCAACAATAGCATATGTTAGTCAATAACTGGGATTGCCAAGCATTGGAACAGAAAACGCTCAACTTTTTACAAATAAATATCTTATGAGAAAATTTTGTGAAAAGATTAAATACCCATGTCCCAAATTTAAATTATGTAATAATTTAGACGAGGCTCTTGATTTCCTGGCATTATACAAAAAGGTTGTGATAAAGCCTTTAGACAGCCAATCAAGCAGAGGCGTTTTTACTGTTTCTACGCCTGAGGATTTAATTTTGCATTATAAAGAGACAAAAAGCTATACTCGGTGCAATGAATGTATATTGGTCGAGCAACACATAAATGGGACAGAATTTACCATTGATGGAATAATGTGGAATGGAAAACATCGTTGCCTTGCTGTTTCTGAGAAAAAACATTTTACTGATTATCCAAATGTTGCCTCTGAACTCCTTTTTTCTTATAGCAAATACAATACGGACATATTAGAAAAACAACATAATTTTTTAATTGAATCCACTAAGTTACCATTTGGCATTACTCATTCTGAATATATTTTCGCTGAGGAGACCCAAACATTCTATCTCGTAGAAATGGCGGTACGGGGTGGTGGTGTCAACATTTCCAATAAAATTGTTACAGCTGTATCTGGGGTTGATAATATTGGCTTTTTGATAAAGGCCAGCGTAGGAGATTATATTAATAGTCAATCATTATGTCCTAAATATAAAAAATACGCTGTTTTGAAATTTTTTGATTTCCCAGAGGGCATCATAAAACAAATTCATGGAATCAATGCCATTAAAAACAACGAAAAAATTATTGATTATTGTGTGAATTTTAATGTTGGAGATACAATTTGTCCCCCCATAGATGATTCTAAACGGTCGGGATACTATACTGCCATTGCAGATTCCTATCAAGAACTTAAAAGAACGATGGAATACATTGATTCTAGTTTTTATATTGAAAGCGAGGTTAATTATGATAATCAATGACGCGCACTTTCATTTTGACATTAATAGTCATGATCCCATTAATGAATTGGTTAAAACTTTTGATAATAGCGGAATGACAAGTGGCCTTTTAATTCTAAACTACGACTGGGAAAAGAGAATCTACAAAGAAAATTGTAATCATGATTTTTTTAAGCGGGTGAAAATTGCTTCATTGATCTCCCCATATTCGCCCTATGATTTGGAGTTTTTTAATTTCGTTAAGGTTAATTCTGGTGAATGTTTCGTTAAAATACATCCTCGTATTTCATCTTTAAAAATTGATGATTTTCCAATGATTTTAAGCACCTTAAATAAAATAGAAACGAATGTAATAATTGTCGACAGTTTTTATTTTGGTGCCAAAATAAATAGCCACATTGGAATCGAATTGGCTGTTTATCTAGCAGAAGCTTTGCCACAAAAGAAGATAATAGTTGCTCATTCCGGTGGACACAAGCTTTTGGAGTGTATGCTGTATACAAGAGAACTAAAAAATATTTTTTATGATATTGCTTTGATCCATTGTTATTTGGAAAATACATCTGTTGAAAAAGACATTATACATTTTATGAAGTTCACACATTCTAGGATAATGTATGGATCAGATTATCCGGATTTCAGCTTTGATAGATCAATTAAAAAATCTCTTTTACTATGTAATCAAGCTGGACTAACATCGTTGGATACAGAAAATATTATGGGAAACAATTTCTTAAAAATTTATGATTAACACGGAGGGCACTACAATGTATGAGGAAATAATTTCTTTTATTAGTAAAAACCGAGTATCAACAACTGAGGTTGCTGACTGCTTGGGGAAAAGTGGAGCAATTGACTCCGTAATTCCTTTAAACAAGGGATTGTTTGCTGTTGGCAAAGTAAAATATATATATGGTCATTCTGAAAGCAATTGGTCTATTCATGAACAAGCACGCGATGTGTGTGATGGTGATATCGTGCTTATTGATGGAATAAATGTAAATAATAGAGCCTTATTCGGTGAGTTAGTTACAAAATTCTTGGTTTTATACAAAGGCGCGGGAGCTTTAGTTGCACTGGGAAATGTTAGAGATGCCAATGATATAATAAAAAATCGCTATCCTGTATGGTGTTATGGTGTCAACCCAATTGGATGTTTTAA
This sequence comes from uncultured Clostridia bacterium, assembly GCA_947175045.1. Classification (GTDB taxonomy): domain Bacteria; phylum Bacillota; class Clostridia; order Oscillospirales; family Ruminococcaceae; genus CAG-115. The sequence goes on from CAMWLH010000043.1 coordinate 7,906, forward strand.
TGAAAATGTTAAGGAAACGGAAACGGTCCTTAGAATTGCGAAAGAGCATGAATCCTTTTATAATGATTCCATAGCCGTATGTGATGATACAGGAGTTGTTATAATCCCTCAGAACTGTATTACAAACGATTTTCTGATTAAACTTCATAAAATTGAAGAGCAGGAAGATAAGTGGTTTGAATGCATAGATAGGTTTAAATGGGATACCTATGAAACAGTTTGTTTAAAAAAATATCTTAAATGATTTGGCTATTAGGAGGGACAAATGAAATATTTGTTTAGTTTTGTAATCCCCTGTTACCACAGCGAACTAACCATAAAAAGTGTTGTTGAGGAAATTCAGAGTATAATGTCTCAAAGCGCTGATTATGATTATGAGATTGTAGCTGTAAACGATTGTTCTCCGGATAATGTTTTAAGTGTCCTAACAAGGCTTGCTAAAAAAAATTATAAATTAAAAGTTGTTGATTTGTCTAAAAATGTCGGTAAGCATGCAGCTATTATGGCTGGCTATTCAGTTGCAAAAGGAGATATAATCGTAAATCTCGACGATGATGGACAATGCCCAATTGATAAATTATGGGAATTGATAGAACCGCTTAATAATGGCTATGACATTTCTATTGCAAAATATCCCGTTAAAAAACAATCTTTATTAAAAAATTTTGGAAGCAAAATAAACTCCGCTATGGCTCGACACTTAATTGGAAGACCCAAAACTTTGTATATAAGCAATTTCAGTGCTGCTAAAAGATTTGTCGTTGACGAAATAATAAAATATGATAATCCTTATCCGTACATGGAAGGATTGATGCTCAGAACAACGTCCAAGCTATGTAATGTTGTTATGGAAGAACGCGAACGCATAGCTGGTATTGGTCATTATACATTCAGCAAATCTCTTAGGCTTTGGCTCAACGGTTTCACAGCGTTTTCTGTTAAACCACTTAGAATTGCAACAATAATTGGTGCTTTGTGTGCTTGTATCGGATTTATTTTTGGAATTATTACGATAATTAGAAAGGTTATAGATCCGAGCATTTTAATGGGTTATAGCTCGCTTATGGCTGTGTTGCTATTTGTCGGTGGTATGATAATGCTCATGCTTGGAATGATCGGCGAATATATAGGTCGTACTTATATATGCATAAATAACTCTCCACAATATGTTATAAGAGATACAGTTAATATTAAAAAAGACATCGAGGAAAACCATGAAAAAGTTTAAGCATTATATATTTCTGCATATGATACTGATATTTTACTCTTTAGGAGGGATATGCTCCAAAACCGCTGCAGGCAAGGAATTTCTGTCATTTGATTTTTGCCTGCTCTATGGATTAGTGCTATTTATTTTAGCGGTTTACGCTGTTTTATGGCAGCAGGTACTGAAATCAATACCATTAAATATTGCATACGCCAACAAAGCCATAACGCTCGTGTGGGGAATGTTGTGGGGGGCAATCGTTTTCCGTGAAACTATTTCAATCAGTAATATCATTGGAGCAATAATTGTGTTGATTGGTGTATTGCTGATGGTGACAGGCGGTGAAAAGAAAAGTGAATGAGCTTGCGATTTATTCTTGCATACTGGTAACAGGTACACTCGTTTCTTCCTTTTCACAGATAATGCTCAAAAAGAGTGCGCAGAAAACTTATTCGTCTAAGTTAAGAGAATATTTGAACCCCCTTGTTATAATAGCCTATGGCTTGTTTTTTTGCTGCACATTGTTAAGCTTGTATGCGCTGAAAGTGGTTCCGCTTTCAATGTCGCCTATTCTTGAGGCAAGCGGTTATATATTTGTAGCAATATTGAGCTTTATTTTTTTCAAGGAAAAGCTAACAAAAAAACAGCTTATTGGAATGGCTATGATAATCGGCGGAATAGTTGTTTATACTCTTAAATTTTAGGAGGTCATAATGAAAGGTATAATTTTAGCAGGCGGAAAGGGCACGCGTCTTTACCCAAACACAATAGCAGTTTCAAAGCAGCTGCTGCCGATATACGACAAACCGCTGATATACTACCCGCTGTCGGTGCTGTTATTGGCGGGAATAAAGGAAGTTTTGGTCATCTCGACCCCCGAGGACACTCCAAATTATGAAAATCTCCTGGGCGACGGCAGCAGACTTGGAGTACATATTGAATACAAAATTCAGGACAAGCCCCGCGGACTTGCCGACGCATTTATTCTGGGTGCGGAATTTATAGGAAACGACAGTGTTTGCCTTGTGCTTGGAGATAATGTGTTCTACGGGCAGGGCTTCTCCACCTATCTTAAAGCAGCGCAAAATAAGGCGGAAAAGGGCGGAGCGGCGGTTTTCGGCTATCCCGTAAAAAATCCATGCGAGTTCGGTGTGGTAGAGTTTGACGATAGTTTCAAGGTAATTTCAATTGAGGAAAAGCCCGCTAAGCCCAAATCAAATTACGCCGTACCGGGACTGTATTTCTACGACAACAATGTTGTGGAGATCGCGAAAAACATCAAGCCGTCGGCGCGCGGAGAAATTGAGATCACCTCAATAAACAATCATTATCTTGAGCAGGGAAATCTCACGGTAACACTTATGGGACGCGGAATGTCCTGGCTCGACACGGGCTCGCCAAAGGGAATGCACAAGGCAAGCGGTTTCGTAAAAACGGTGCAGGAAATGCAGGGCTTTTATATTTCCTGCATTGAGGAAATAGCATGGCGGCGCGGCTTCATCACCACGGAACAGCTTCACTCGCTTGGCGAGGAGCTGAAAATGACCGACTACGGAAAATATATCCTTTCACTTTCGGAGGAGCTTCTATGAAGATAATAGTAACCGGCGGCGCGGGATTTATCGGGGGAAATTTCGTGCATTATATGCTGAAAAAGT
>CAMWLH010000044.1 GCA_947175045.1 uncultured Clostridia bacterium
CACAGGTTTCTCGGGCATACCCAGCTTTAGGTGCTTGCTGGTTCGCTGTTGGGCATAATCATAGCGATTGTATTTCCCTTGCCCGGGGCAGGCGGTTAGACGTGAAAGGTTAAAAATTCGGTTTTATTTGCGTTTAATACTAACTATTTACTTCGGGGTTATTTCCTTAACTTCTGAACGAGGTGTTTTCCGATGTATCTTAATGACAGTATAAATCATGACAAAATTTCAAAAATGTCCGTTTCGCAGCTTAAGGCGCTTTGCAGGGAGCTGCGGAGCTGTATTCTGCGTACGGTTTACGAGAACGGCGGGCATTTATCCTCTAATCTGGGCACGGTTGAGCTGACTGTGGCTTTGCATTACGTTTTTGATGTGCCGAGGGATAAGATCCTGTGGGACGTTGGACATCAGGCATATGCACACAAGCTGCTTACGGGGCGTTATTCGCGGTTCGTAACGCTCCGTAAAAAGGGCGGGATATCGGGCTTTACCCGCCGCGGGGAATCCGAGGCGGACGCGTTTATATCGGGGCACAGCAGCACATCGGTATCCGCAGCGCTCGGAATAGCCGCCGCAATGCGAATAAAGGACGAGAGCGGCGCGGTGGCGGCGGTCATAGGCGACGGAGCGTTCACGGGCGGCATGGCATACGAGGGGCTTAACAACGCGGGAAAGAGCGGGCTGCCGCTCACCCTTATCCTCAACGACAACGCGATGTCCATCGGCAAAAGCACGGGAGCTTTCGCGCGGTATCTGGCGCATATACGCTCCACGCGGCGCTACTACTGTGCAAAGGAGCATTTCAAGACCGCTTTGTCCTCGCTGCCGCTGGTGGGGGAGCGAATGGAGCGCGCCGTCCGCGCTGCGAAAAGCATACTTAAGGACGCGCTTTATGACAACAGCACTCTGTTTGAAAATCTGGGCTTTGCCTATATCGGACCCGTGTTCGGGCACGACCTCGAAAATCTTATCGAAGCGCTCTCGCTTGCCAAGCTGACGGAGCGCCCTTGCGTAGTGCATGTTTTTACGAGCAAGGGCAAGGGCTACAAGCCCGCGGAGGAGAACCCCGGAGAGTATCACGCTGTCGTGAAAAGCAAGCCGCGGCTGTGTTATTCGGAGGTTTTCGGGCGGGAGCTGGAGCGGCTGGGAAAGCTGGACGGGCGTATCTGCGCGGTAACGGCGGCGATGAAATACGCTACGGGTCTGAATTATTTCAAGGAATCCTGCCCCGCGCGTTTTTTTGACGCAGGGATAGCGGAGCAGCATTCCGTGACCTTCGCGGCGGGACTTGCGGCGGAGGGTATGCTGCCCGTGTTCGCGGTATATTCCACCTTTTTGCAGCGGGGCTTTGACCAGATAATACACGACTGCGCTATTGAAAAAACTCATGTTGTGCTTGCGATAGACCGCGCGGGATTTGTGGGAGAGGACGGAGAAACTCATCAGGGAGTTTTTGACGTGCCGATGCTGCGAATGATACCAAACGCGGTGATACTCGCGCCCGCTTCGTTCGAGGAGCTGCGGCAGTGCCTAAAAAGGGCGCTGTACGATATTGAGGGCGTGGCGGCGGTGCGCTATCCCAAAGGGAGCGAAAATACCGTTTCCGCGGATAATCTCGGAGCGGCGGGAGCGGCGCTGATACCCGCGCGGGAGCTTGCTTATTCGGGAAAGCACAATAAAACTCTTGCGGTAAGCTACGGCAGGATATCCGCCGCATTGGCTGCCGCGTGCTCGGAAGCGGGTGCGGATCTTTTGCGGCTGGTGAGGATTTCTCCCGTTCCGGAAGGTGCGATAGATATCGCGGCGGGTTATGAGCGGGTGGTATTTTTCGAGGAGGGTATACTCCGCGGCGGCGCTGCGGAGGGCTTCGCGGCGGCGCTGACAGCGCGGGGATACCGCGGCGATTATGAAACAGTCGGCGTGAGCGACCGATTTGTACCAATGGGAACGGTGGAGGAGCAGCTTGAAATGTTCGGGTTGGACAAATCGGGAATTATAAGCCGCCTGACCTCCGAACGCTGATTTTAGGAGTATACGATGCGTCTTGATGTTTATCTTACCGAAAAAAAGCTCGTCAAAAGCCGCACGGCAGCACAAAGTCTTATAAATATCGGCGGTGTTTACGTCAACGGGAGAATGGCGCAGAAAAGCTCCATGGACGTAACGGAAGCGAACGTTGTCACTATCGAGGAGATAAAGCTGCCCAAATATGTCGGGCGCGGCGGCTTGAAACTGGAGGGCGCTGTGGAGCGCTTCGGGCTTGAGCTTTCGGGGGCGGTGTGCGTTGACGTGGGAGCAAGCACGGGAGGGTTCACGGATTGTATGCTGCAATACGGGGCGGCAAGGGTGTACGCGGTGGACGTAGGCAGGGGGCAGCTCAATGAGAAGCTGCGCAAGGACCCGTGTGTGATCTCACATGAACAGACGGATATACGGGAGTTCACGCTTGACGAGTACCCCGAGGGTGCGGATTTCATCGGCGCGGACGTGTCTTTTATCTCGCTGAAATTGGTGTTGCCCGAGATATACAGGCTGCTGAAATGCGGTGGGAGCGCGGTAACGCTTATAAAACCGCAGTTTGAGGCGGGCAGAGGTGCGCTTAACAAGCGTGGGATAGTTACTGACAGAAAGACGCGCGAGCTTGTTGTGGCGGAGCTTACGCGGTTCGCGGAGCAGTGCGGCTTTACGGTCGCGGGGGTCACTGAATCCCCTATAACTGGCGGGGACGGCAACGCGGAATATCTTATGTATATCATTAAAGACCGATAATTTCGGTATAGTATGGGGAGGTGCGGCGCTTGGGCGGGCTGAGAGTGCTTATCGGCTGCAATGAGATGAACGGAGAGTCGGTCGGACTGGCTAAAAATATCTGCCTGATGCTTGAAAAAAACGACATAACTCCTTGCGTGACGGACGGGCGCGGCGCGGATATTCCCGCGGAGGCGGTGAAGTCCCCCGCGGAATGTACCCATATAGTAACCATAGGCGGCGACGGAACTATCCTGAAATGGGGCAAGACCGCGGCGGAATACGATATCCCTCTGCTTGGAGTAAATATGGGCAGACTGGGCTTTATGGCTACGCTGGAGCGCGGTGAAGTAGATATGATCCCGCGGCTGCTTTCCGAGGGAAACGTCAGCCGCAGAATGCTGATGGACTGCGCCGTAATTCGCGCCGACGGCTCGCGCCGTGTCAAGCCCGTGCTCAATGATGTGGTGATAGCCCGCGAAAGCGGCAGCAAGCTCCCCGAATTCAGCATATTCTGCGGCGGCGCGGAGGTGTCGCATTTGCGCGCGGACGGCGTTATTCTAAGTACCCCAACAGGCTCTACCGCTTATTCGCTGTCGGCGGGAGGTCCTATCCTTTCGCCCGAGCTTGAGTGCATAGAGTTTACCGCGCTCTGCCCTCACACGCTGTTTAACCGCCCCATGATTTTCTCCGCCAGTCATGAGGTCACGGTGAGCGTGCGCGAATATCAGGGCAGCCGCGTGACCGTGAGTATCGACGGGGAAAACGACCTCTCGTTCGGCGAGGGGGACGAAATAAGGCTCACACGCTCCGCAAAGTCCCTGCGGCTTATTGAGGCGGGCGGCGGTTTTTACGGCTCTGTGCGCAGCAAGCTTATGCAGCCGCTTAAATAGGTCAAAGTTTGTTCAACGCAAGGTAGACGCAGGAAATTTTTCGCGGGAGCCTAAGTGCGTAACACGGAGCGAAGCGGAGTGTTGCGTACTTAGGCGGGTCGCGGAAAATTTCAAATTAAAATAAGGAGAGGACAATGGAACAGAATATCTTTGATAACCCCGAGTTTTTTGAAGGCTATAAGGCTTTAAGGGAGACCGACGATAATCTCAATGTTTTGTTGGAGCAGCCCGCTATGCGAAAGCTCCTGCCCGATATAAAAGGTAAAAGAGTACTGGATATCGGCTGCGGCGCGGGCGGGAACTGCCTTGATTTCGTGAACCGAGGCGCGGAGAGCGTCACGGGAATAGACCTTTCGGAGAAAATGCTGGAGCTGGCGTGGGAGAACTGCTCCCACGAAAAAATAACCTATCTGCGAATGAGTATGTCGGATCTATCGGAGTTGAAGGGCGGCTTTGGACTGGTTTACAGTTCGCTGGCGGTGCATTACGCGGAGGATTTCCCGCGGCTTATGCGTGAGATATACGCGCTGACGGAGCAGGGAGGAACGCTGCTTTTCTCGCAGGAGCACCCTATTGTGACAGCGACTGTGGGCGGAGGTCATTGGAATTATGACGAAAACGGAAATCGCGTGTCATGGAACTTTTCCGACTATCAGCGCGGCGGAAAACGCACGGTGAAGTGGTTTGTGGATAGTGTTGAGAAATATCACCGGACTTTTTCGGAGGTAATAAACGCGGTAATCGCGGCGGGATTTACAATTGAGGAGATATGCGAACCCGTGCCCGATGAGTACGCGCTGCAAAAGCGCCCGGAACTGGTAAAGGATTTTATCAAATCAAATTACCTTATCGTCAAGGCAAGGAAAATGCAATAACAAAAGGGGTGTTATCCGCTATGGAGAAACGACAGCGCCAGGCAACGCTGTTAAGAATAATATCCGAGAAAGAGGTCGAAACGCAGGAGGAGCTGCGCCGCTGTCTTGCCGAAGCGGGGATAACCGCCACGCAGGCTACCATATCACGGGATATGCGGGAGCTTAAGATACGCAAGGGCATTGCGGAGAGCGGCGCTAACTGCTATTATGTCGGAGCGGCTGCTCCCGAGCGGCACAACAGTATTTTCGCGCAGTCGGTGATTGCGGTGGACTACGCGGGCAACATGGTGGTGATACGATGTCACGCGGGAATGGCTCCCGCCGCCTGCAAGATAGTGGACGAAAAGAGCTTCGGGCTGGTCGTGGGAACAATAGCGGGGGACGACACCATTTTTGTGCTGACCCGCTCGGAAAAACACGCTATCCAATTGGTCGAGCAGCTTAAGACCATGTACACCTGACAGTCGGAAGCGGAACGGGGTATGACAGGCGAAATTTTTGGATTTTTTAAATAACCGGCTTTAGGTCAACATTATAAACATTAACCGATATACGGGGGTGATGAGGTGCTGAAGGAGCTTTCTATTGAGAATCTCGCGGTTATCGAGCGGGTGGACGCGAGGTTTGACGATAAATTCAACGTTTTTACGGGCGAAACGGGCGCGGGTAAGAGTATACTTATAGGCGGTATCAACGCTATTCTTGGGCAGCGCACCACAAAGGATATCGTCCGCACGGGTGCGCCTAAGGCGGTCATCAGCGCCGTTTTCGACGAGCTGCCCGCGGAGGCGGCGGACAAGCTCTCGGAGCTTGGCTTTTCCGCGGAGGATGGCGAGGTCATGCTTACAAGAGAGATATCCGCGGACGGAAAAAGCTCCGCGCGGATAAACGGCAGAACGGCTACCGCCGCTATGCTCCGCGAGGTGGGCAGTCTGCTTGTGGATATCCACGGTCAGCATGAAAACCGCATTCTTATGTCAAACGACAATCAGCGGGATATTCTTGACAGCTACGGAGCTATCGGGGAGATACTGGAGGATTACCGCGCGAAGTTCCGCGATTTCTCCCGCGTTTCGAGAAAGCTGAAAACGCTGCGTGAGGAGAACGAGAACCGCGCTTTCAAAACCGAAAAGCTTACCGCCGTTATTGAGGAGCTTGAGGCTCTTAATCTCTCAAAAGGAGAGGGAGAGCGTCTGGAAAGTGAGCTGGAGCGGTGCAGAAGCTCCGCGAGGATACGCGCGGCTCTGTACAACGCTTATAGCTGCCTTTATGCGGAGGAAAGCTCCGCGGCGACCGATCTGCTGCGTGAGGCGCGGAAGGCTCTGGAATCCGTATCGGACGCCGAGCCTGCGGCGGGAGAGCTTGCGGGGCGGCTTGATGAGATAATTCCCGAGGCGGAGGACATTGCTTCGGAGATTATATCACTGATGAGGGACGACGATGATTACCGCCGCGAGGAGCTTGCCGACCGCGTTTCCGCTCTCAAGCACGCCAAGCGCAGGTACAATATGGAAAGCGACGAGCTGGTTGATTATCTTGAACAGTGCCGCGGCGAGCTTGCCGAGCTGGGCGGCATGGAGGACGAGATAGAGGAGCTATCGGAGCAAAAGCATATTCTTGCTGAGGAGGTAAAGAGCCGCGCCGACAACATCACGGCTCTGAGGACTGCCGCCGCGGAGAAGCTGTCCGCGGAGATATGCGGAGAGCTGAATTTCCTTGCCATGCCGCAGGTGAAGATAGTATTCGCGGTAAAGCCCGACAAAATAACCATAAACGGGCGCGACACGGTGGAAATGCTTATCTCGGCGAACGCGGGCGAGGAGCTTAAGCCGCTGAATAAGATTGCCAGCGGCGGCGAGCTGTCCAGAATAATGCTTGCTATAAAGAGCGTTCTTGCCGATAACGACGGTATCCCGACGCTTATATTCGACGAGGTGGACGCGGGAATAAGCGGCAGGGCTGCTCAAAAGGTCGGCATAAAGCTGGCGGAGACCGCGCGCAAGCGTCAGGTGCTGTGCATAACCCACCTTGCGCAGATAGCTTCACGGGCGGACTGCCATCTTCTGATAGAAAAGCAGACTGACGGCGGACGGACGTTCACGCATATAGAGCGTCTTGACTTCGAGGGGAGAAAGGCGGAGCTCGCCCGCATTATCGACGGCGAGGGCAGCGAGAGCAGCAAGCAGACCGCGGAGCAGATGCTCAAGGAAGCCCAAAGAGAGGGCTAAAGGGGCTGCGACAGTGAGAACGTCCCTTATAAAGGGAGAGGTTGCCGGTACGGGGGGCGGTCGCTCCGACACCCCGACAGGGGCGCTGCCCTAACATCCTGCCCAAGTGACGCGTCACTTTGGAAACCCGAGTCCGCGCTTCGCGCGGGAGCTGTTAAGTTTGCACAACCTTTGCAATTGGTTGTGAACTGTAATTTTTTACATTTTACCCCTTGACAAAGCAGAGGAATTGTGCTATAATATAAGATGTATAGTGATATTAAACCTGTGAGCAGGAGTAGTACGCATTGTCAAAGCCTTACAGAGAGCCGCCGTTGGTGTGAGTGCGGCAGGATAGCTTTGCCGAATGGGCCTGCGAGGGCAAACCGAAAGATTTATTGAGTAGGGGCGACGTTGCGCGCGTTAAGCGAAACCGTATTGCCGCAATAAAGGCGGCAGCGCGGGCAGAGTGCGCCTTAAAGGGCGAATTTGGGTGGTATCGCAGGATAGACGTATCTTGTCCCATGTAGAACAGGGGGCAGGTTTTTTTATGCCCCAAAGCAAATGCCGCATAAATATAAACCGGCGGCAAAGACTTATTTCAGGAGGAAACCAATATGAAAACCTTAAAGAAAATCATTTCGACAGCGGCAGCGCTCGCTATGGCGCTAACAATGACAACAGCTTTTACGGGCTGCAAAAATGAAGATGTAAACAGCGGAAACGACGCAATGCTGAATATCGGCGTTATCCAGTTTGCGGCGCACCCCTCCCTCGATAACTGCTACAACGGTATCGAGCAGGGTCTGAAAGCAAGCGAATACGCAAGCAGGATCAATATCGATCTCCAGAACGGAAACGGCGACTCCGCTGCCTGCGACAGCATAGCAAGCAGCATGGTAAGCAAGAACTACGATATGATTTTCGCTATCGCTACGCCCGCGGCGCTTTCGGCGTATTCCGCAGCGCAGAACAGCGATATCCCTGTTATCTTCTGCGCGGTCAGCGACCCCGTTGAGGCGGGTCTTACCGAGAGCTTTGACAACGGTATCAAAAACTGCGTCGGCACCTCCGATATTCTGGAACTTGACAAGCAGGTGGAGCTCATTCAGACCCTCCAGCCCGACGTCAAGTCGATAGGCGTTCTCTACACCACCACCGAGGCAAACTCTCTGTCGCACCTCGCCTCCCTTAAGGAGATATGCGAGCCCCTTGGCATTGAGGTAGTGGAGCAGGGTGTTTCGGGCGCGGCTGATATTCCCCAGGCAGCGACCTCGCTTGCGGGCAAGGTGGACTGCATAAACAACTTCACCGACAATAATGTTGTAAATAACCTCAGCACTCTGCTTGAAAAGGCTAACGCGGCGGGTATCCCCGTTTACGGCTCCGAGATCGAGCAGGTAAAGAACGGCTGCCTGGCTTCAATTTCGATCGATTATGTGGCTTTGGGTGTAAAGACCGCGGAGATGGGTGTTGAAGTCCTGAACGGCGCTAAGTGCGAGGAAATGGCGGTAGGCAAGATTTCCGAGGGTACTCCCGTTGTAAACACGGAGGTGCTGGAGCAGTTCTCCATCACTCTTCCCGACAGCCTTGCGGACGCGGAAAAGGTGGAAACAAACAAGTAATAAAAGCGATATAAAGCTGACGCATCGAATTTCAAAAAGGTCGAGTTTGCAGACGCAAACGAAGACTGGTTCCCGCAGTCGATAGTTTTGCGCAACGACTATGTAGATTCTTATGGCATTTTCAAGCTGTTTGCGCAAAACTCCGCAGGGAGTGAGCGACCGAGAGTGAGTGCGGGAATTTTGAAATTCTTTTAAATCAGCCAATTCTCGTCAATATTTTATATACAGTCCGGCGGGAATTTCGAAATTCCCATTTAAATCAGGGGGTCGACATGAATTTTGTTGTGAATATACTGATCGGTATAGTTGAGGAGGGCTTGATGTATGCGCTTCTCGCGATGGGTATGTATATAACGTACAGTATACTGGATTTTCCCGATCTGTCCGTAGACGGCACATTCCCGTTGGGAGCGGTGCTGACGGGCGTGCTTATACTGCACGGGGTCAACCCCTGGCTGTGTCTGCTGATATCCTTTGCGGCGGGAATGCTGGCGGGAACTCTTACGGGTCTGATGAACGTGAAGCTGAAAATAATCCCGCTGCTGTGCGGTATTATTATGTACACCGCCATGCTATCGGTAAATCTGGTGATAATAAGAACGGGAACAAACGGCGGCGCGATAGCCTCTTTCTTTACAAAGAGCACCATTTTCAACTCTGCGACGATAATTCCCGAAAGAATAGGCGGATTTTATCTTAGAACGGCTATCATTGCGCTTATTCTGGTGGTATTATGCAAGGTGATCGTCGACCTTTATTTAAAGACGAAAAACGGCTTGCTGCTGCGCGCCACCGGCGATAATGAAAGATACGCGATAATGCTGGGCAAGGATCCGGGGACCATGAAAATATTCGGGCTGGCGCTGGGGAACGGCTTCGCGGCGCTTGCGGGCTCGGTCATAGCGCAGAACAAGGGCAGCGCCGATCAGCAGATGGGTATAGGCATGGTGGTGCTGGGTCTGGCTTCGGTCATTATAGGGCTTAGTATTTTCAAGCGGGTAAAGCTGATGAAGGGCACTACTATGGTGATATTAGGCAGCCTTATATATAAGGCGAGCTATCAGATAGTGCTGGAGCTTGGTCTGCCAACGGAGTGGAACAACTTTGTCAAGGCGGTGATATTCCTTATCGCGCTGGTGATAGGCGGAGATCAGCTCAACAAGCTGATAAAGGGTCTGGTGAAGCGCCCTAAAAAGGAGGGAGAAAATGTTAGAGCTGAATAACATCAACAAGGTGTTTAACGCGGGCACGGTGGACGAGAACCGTCTGTTTGACAATTTTTCCCTTAAGGTAGCCGACGGGGAGTTTGTGTCGTTGGTCGGATCGAACGGCAGCGGAAAGACCACACTGCTTAACGTTATCTGCGGTACGCTGCGCCCCGATTCGGGAAGTGTTGTGTTCGGCGGAACGGATATCACCAACGCGCCGGAGTACAAGCGCGCAAGGCGCATAGGCAGGGTACTGCAAGACCCTAAAATGGGTACTTGCGCCACGCTGTCGATACTGGAGAATATGGCGCTTGCGGAGAACAAGAACAAGCGATACAGTCTTGGGAGAGCGGTAAACAAGCACCGCGAGGAGTATTTCAAAAGTCTTCTCGAGACGTGCGGAATGGGGCTTGAAAACAGGCTGGGAGTGCTCGCGGGCTCGCTAAGCGGCGGACAGCGGCAGGCTCTGGCGCTGATAATCGCGACTATGACGGATATCGAGCTGCTGATATTAGATGAGCACACCGCCGCGCTTGACCCGAAGTCGTCGGAAACGCTTATGGAGATAACGCAGAGGGTGGTCACCGAGAAGAAGCTGACCACGCTTATGGTAACGCATAATTTAAGGTTCGCGGTGGATTACGGAACAAGGCTGATAATGATGCACTCCGGCAGCGCGGTCATGGATATTGACGGGGAGCGCAAGCGGGAGCTTCATATTGACGATATTCTGGGGAAGTTCAATGAGATAAGCATAGAGTGCGGTAATTAAAGGTAAAAGCCCTATCAAAGAGCAACCTTTAGACCACGCAGCAAAGCAACGTTGACCAAGAGCAGTATAAAGCCCACGCATGAATTTTCCGCAAGCCGACGTGAAAGCATATTTTCGCGCAGCGGAAATGTGCTTTCGCGGCGAGGCTAGTGAACTCAGTTGCCTCGCAACCGAGTTCACGGTGCGGAAAATTCTTTTAAATCATTTACTAACGATCAACTCACAAAAAACACTGACAAGAGGTGCGATAAGTATTGAATAAGTCTGATCTGCTGAAAAAATATTTCGGACACAGCTCCTTCCGACGGGGGCAGGACGAGATCATTGACAGTATACTCGCGGGGAGGGACTGCCTGGGGGTAATGCCGACGGGGGCGGGAAAG
>CAMWLH010000045.1 GCA_947175045.1 uncultured Clostridia bacterium
ATTTATAGATTTATATTGTATAATTTTTGATAGGAAACTGCAAAAACGTTTTGACAACATGGAGGTAATTATGTACGACGAATTTGATGAAAAGACTGTTGACGAAGAAAAGCGCGAAACGGAGCGCGCCAAAAAGAAGCGGCGCAAAAATACCGGATTTATTATCGGTATCATAGGCGCTGTTCTGGTCGTTGCCGCCGCCGTACTTTTCGCGTTTTACGCTATACGACAAAGGGAACGAATGATGGTTAGAAAGCCCGTTATCTATCTTTACCCGAGCGAAGTTACCGAAGTTTCCGTTGAGCTTGATTTTGAGGGGCTGACCGTGACCTACCCCGAATACAACGGCGGCTGGAGCGTCACGGCATATCCCGACGGAACTCTTTTAGACGAAAGCGGAGCGGAATACAGCTACCTTTTCTGGGAGGCGGATTCGCAGACCGAATTTGATTTCAGCGAGGGATTCTGCGTCAAGGGGAGCGATACCGCGGAGTTCCTGCGTTGGGCGCTCAGCGAGCAGGGGCTTACTCCGAGGGAATACAACGAATTTATTGTGTACTGGCTGCCGCTTATGCGGGATAACGAGTACAACGTTATTTCGTTCCAGGGGGATTGCTACGAGGAGAGCGCGCCGCTTAAAATATCCCCCAAGCCGAACAGTATCAAGCGTGTTTTCATGGCATATTACGCAAGCGAAAAAGAGGTCAATATCCCCGAGCAATCCCTTTCGGGATTTGAGCGCAGCGGCTTCACCGTTGTTGAATGGGGAGGAACTTGTATTGAATAGATATTTCCTGCACGGTCTCGGACAGACCCCCGCGAGTTGGGATAAAACAGCCGGGGCGCTTGGCGCTTCCGCCGACTGCCCCGATCTGCGCGGGCTGTTAAACGGCAGAAGCGCTCTGTACTCCGAGCTGTACAAGGCGCTTTGCGAATATCTTCCCGCCGACGGGGAGCTCGACCTTTGCGGCTTATCTCTTGGGGGAATACTCGCGCTGAATTTCGCGGCGGATTTTCCGTCAAGAGTTCACTCTCTGGTGCTTATCGGTGCGCAGTATGTTATGCCTAAAATTCTGCTTAAAATTCAGAACGCGGTTTTCCGTTTTATACCCAAAAGCGCCTTTGCCGATACGGGCTTTGATAAGTCGGATTTTCTTATGCTGGCAAATTCAATGGCAGACCTTGATTTCAGCGGCAGGCTTGCCGACATATCCTGCCCCGCGCTGGTCATATGCGGCGAAAAGGATTCCGCCAATATGAAGGCGGCAAAGAACCTCGCGCGGCTTCTCCAGAACGCGGAACTGAAAACCGTCCCCAAATCGGGTCATGAGGTAAATATAGACGCACCCGAAACGTTGGCGCGGCTTATCAAGGAATTTATATAACAAGTGCTCCCCTCAATAGGGGAGCACAATTTATTACAACGGATCAGATATCAGTACATTCCGCCCATGCCGCCCGCAGGCATTGCGGGAGCGGCGGGAGCTTCCTCGGGCTTATCCGCAACAAGGGACTCTGTGGTGAGTACCATTGCAGCAACGGAAGCCGCATTCTGAAGTGCAGAACGGGTAACCTTGGCAGGGTCTACGATGCCCTTCTTGATCATATCACCGTAGCTCTCGCTGTATGCGTCGAAGCCGTAGCCCACGGTCTTCTTGCGAACGATGTTATCAATGATAACAGAGCCCTCAAGACCTGCGTTCAGTGCGATCTGACGTACAGGCTCCTCCAGCGCACGGAGAACTATCTTAGCGCCTGTTTTCTCGTCGCCGTCCAGCTTCTCTATAACAGCCTCAACAGCGGGCATAGCGTTCAGCAGAGCCGTTCCGCCGCCTGCTACGATACCCTCCTCAACGGCAGCCTTGGTAGCCGCGAGAGCGTCCTCTATGCGAAGCTTCTTCTCCTTCATCTCTACCTCGGTAGCAGCGCCTACCTTGATAACGCCTACGCCGCCTGCCAGCTTAGCCAGTCTTTCCTGGAGCTTCTCCTTGTCAAACTCGGAGGTGGTGTTCTCGATAGCGGCTCTGATCTCGTTGATACGAGCCTTGATATCGGCGGACTTGCCCGAGCCGTTTACGATGATGGTGTTCTCCTTGGTGACCTTGACCTGCTTAGCGCGTCCGAGCTGGCTTATCTGAGTCTCCTTAAGATCGAGACCGAGCTCCTCGGTGATTACCTCGCCGCCGGTCAGTATCGCGATATCGCGCAGCATCTCCTTGCGCCTGTCGCCGAAGCCGGGAGCCTTTACCGCTACGCAGGAGAATACGCCGCGCAGCTTGTTGAGAATAAGGTTGGTGAGCGCGTCGCCGTCAACGTCCTCGGCGATGATAACCAACCTCTTACCCGACTGAACTATCTGCTCGAGCAGGGGGAGAATATCCTGAATAGAGGAAATTTTCTTATCGGTGATAAGAATGTAAGCGTCGTCAACTGTCGCCTCCATTTTATCGGTATCGGTAACCATATAGGGAGAGATATATCCGCGGTCAAACTGCATTCCCTCTACGACCTCGCTGTATGTCTCGGCGGTCTTGCTTTCTTCAAGAGTGATAACACCGTCGGCGGTCACCTTGTCCATAGCGTCCGCGATCAGCTTGCCGACGGTCTCGTCGCCTGCGGAAACGGTCGCTACTCTCGCGATATCCGCGCTGCCCTGCACCTTCTTGGAGTTGGTCGTGATCTCGTCCACGGCAGCGTCTACCGCCTTCTGCATACCCTTTTTAACTATCATGGGGTTAGCGCCCGCGGCGATATTCTTCATGCCCTCGCGAACCAGAGCCTGTGCCAGCAGAGTGGCCGTGGTGGTTCCGTCGCCCGCGGCGTCGTTGGTCTTGGTAGCTACCTCTTTTACAAGAGCAGCGCCCATGTTCTCAAAAGCGTCCTCAAGCTCGATCTCCTTAGCTATCGTAACGCCGTCGTTAGTGATAAGCGGAGCGCCGTACTTCTTGGACAGCACAACGTTTCTTCCCTTCGGACCCAGTGTGATCTTTACTGTGTCAGCGAGAGTGTCGATACCCTTCTGAAGCGCCTTGCGGGCTTCTTCTCCGTAAATAATATCCTTAGCCATAACTATGTGTCCTCCTTAGTTACCTTTGTCCGTTACTTCTTTGTGGTCTTCTTAGCCGCGGGCTTTGCAGACGCCTTAGCGGGCTTGCTGTCCGACTCCACCACTGCGAGAATATCCGACTGTCTGAGTATGGAGTACTCCACTCCGTCCACCTTGACCTCGTTGCCCGCGTATTTGCTTACGAGCACTCTCTCGCCCACCTTGACGTTCATGGTGATTTCCTTGCCGTCAACCATTCCGCCGGGGCCTACCGCTACGATTTCCGCAACGCTGGGCTTTTCCTGTGCCGAAGCGGTGAGAATGATACCGCTCTTGGTGGTCTCCTCCGCTTCCACCATCTTGATAACTACTCTGTCTGCCAATGGTCTGATTGTCATATATGTTTCCTCCTAAAAGATTTTGATTACCACGTTTAGCACTCTATTTTATTGAGTGCTAATTATATTTTACCCATTATTTTAAAAAAATCAAGGGGTTATTGCAACTTTTTCCGAATTTTCGTGAATATTGACGGAATTTTATGCCTTGCGCAGCGCCATATTATGACTTTTATACAAATTAAAATATATGCTTTGTGGGAGAAAAATATGCACGATATGATAAAGTGTTTATCTGAGCTGTAATGCGGTCAAGCGGCCTATGTTGACGTGAATTAAGTGATTATAAGAATTCCAAAAATCCCGATGCGGGGGCGTTATGTCGCTACGCCTTTGTGATCCTCGCGAAATTCGCCATCAGCTTTTTCTGCCCTGCGGTATCGAAACTGATGGACAGCATGGTGTCGTTGCCCATACACTTCGCGTCGGTAACCGTTCCCTCGCCGAAAACATTGTGGCGAACCCTGTCTCCCGCCGCAAAGACCTCTCCTGTAACATGGGGCGAAGCCGTCACGGGCTTTTTCGCGGATTCCTCAGCAAAATAGCTGCGCTTCTGCGGCTTCTGAAGCGGCGTGCTGCGTATCGGCGCGTCGCCCTGCCGCTCGGTGAGCGCTTCGGGGATCTCCCTTATAAAAGTCGACAGCTTGTTGGATTTGGTTTGACCGTACAGCATACGGTAGGTGGTGTGGGTAACATAGAGCTGCCTTTTGGCACGAGTTATCGCCACATAGGCGAGCCGCCGCTCCTCCTCCAGCTCTGCGGGCTCGTTAAGGCTCATATAGCTCGGGAACACGTTGTCCTCTGCCGCGACCATGAACACCGTTCCGAATTCCAGACCCTTTGCGCTGTGCATAGTCATCAGCGATACACGGTCGGTCTCGGTGTCGTAGCTGTCCAGGTCGGACACCAACGCCACCTGCTCCAGAAAATCGGGCAGAGTCGCATCGGGATTTTCCTCCAGAAGCAGCATAGCGTTTGACTTAAGCTCGTTGATATTGTCCAGCCGAGCCGCGCCCTCGTCCCCCTGCGCCTTTAGCAACTGCACATAGCCGCTCTTTACCGCCACGGCTTCAATAAGCTCGTCGAGCCGTGCGCTGTCCGCCAGCTCCTCCAGCTCGTCGAAAAGATTTGCCGCGGCTTTGAGCGCCTTTTCCTTGCGCATAAGCGCGGGCAGAGTGTCTGCGTTGCGGCATACGTCAACGGGGCTCGTCCCCAGACCTCTTGCGATATTTACTATCTCCTCTATCGTCGCGTCTCCTATGCCGCGCTTGGGCTCGTTGATTATGCGGCGGAATCTTATCTCATCGTAGGGATTGTTTATCACCGCCAGATAAGCGATAATATCCCTTATCTCCTTGCGGTCAAAGAAGCGCATTCCTCCCACTACCTTATAGGGAATGCCCGCCCTTGCCAGCGCGTTCTCATACCCTCTCGAAAGCGCGTTGGAGCGGTACAGCAGCGCGAAATCGGAGTACTTGGCTCCCGCCTGAACTCCCTCGAGAATGATATCCGTGATCGCCTTGGCCTCCATGGAATCGTTGGGGTAATTTCTTACCTGAATTTTATCGCCCTCGCCCATGTCGCTCCAAAGGGTCTTTCCTTTTCGATGGGTATTGTTGCTTATGACCGCGTTGGCTGCGTTGAGGATATTTTCGGTGGAGCGGTAATTCTGCTCCAGCCGTATTACCTCGCTGTTCGGGTACTGCTTTTCGAAGCTGAGTATATTCTCAATGGTCGCGCCGCGGAAACGGTATATCGACTGGTCGTCGTCGCCCACCACGCAGAGGTTCGCCTTGTCTCCCGCCAACAGCGATATAAGACGGTACTGCGCCACATTTGTGTCCTGGTACTCGTCCACCATTATGTACTTGTAGAGATTGCGGTAGTGGGACAGCACCTCGGGCTGCTGCTCAAACAGCTTTACGGTGAGATAAATAATATCGTCGAAATCCAGAGCGTTCGCCGCCGTCAGCGCCGCCTGATACTCCGAGTAGACCTGCGCGGTCTTTATCTGTATAAGCTCCGCGGACTCCTGCGCGATAGCCGCGTAATCCCGAGGCGAGAGCATCCTGTCCTTGCAGCGGGAGATATTATTCTTGAACATCTTCGGGTTCATTACCTTCTCGTCGATATTCAGCCGCTTCATTACTTCCTTGAGCACCCGCTTTGCGTCGTCGTCGTCATAAATAGTGAAGCTGCTTCTGAACCCGATATGCTCTATCTCCCTGCGGAGTATCCTCACGCAGGCAGAGTGGAACGTGGAAGCGTTTATCTTCTCCGCGCCCTCACCTATCATATCGCAAAGGCGCTGCCGAAGCTCTCCCGCCGCCTTGTTGGTGAACGTTATTGCGAGAATGTTCCAGGGATTGACGGGTCGCACCGCTATAATTTTCGCCAGCTTTTCCGCGTTTTCGGGAGTTTTTTCCATATCGGGAAACCCGGAAAGAAAGCGCTCCTGCTCGGGCGTGAGCGCTCTTTCCTCTGTGTCGTTGTACGCGTCTCCGAAACGCATCATGTTCGCTATCCTGTTGCACAGCACGGTAGTCTTTCCGCTGCCCGCGCCCGCTATGATAAGCACCGCTCCGTTCACCTTGAATATCGCTCTGCGCTGCATCTCGTTGGAGCGCGAAAAAAAGCTGTCGAGAGCGTTCCGCTTTAATTTTGTGTAATCCAAATTATGTCCTTTCTTATTTGAAAAAATTTTTCGCACCGCGCCGAACAAGTCGGCGCCAGCCCACCGTAAAAGCTCCGCTACACTCCGCTGCGCTCCGTTTCGTTACGCTTTCACGGCGGCTTGCGAAAAATTTGGCTGCGCGGGCTTTATGTCGCTCTTTGCGAGCGTTGTTTTGCTTTGAGAGCAAATGTTGCTCTATGCGAACGACCCTTTGCTGCGCGTGTGGTTTGCAGCCTTAAGCTTTCACCGCCCTTGACCGCTGCGTTTTACATTATCGCCGCTTATCCCGCTGTATTGCTCGGAGCGCTTTGATTTCTCACCGCCGCCGCGGTCTGCGAGCTGTCCCCGTCAAGCACTATAAACGGGTTTATATCATTCCCTATCGCCTGCGGGAGCTCTCCGTTCCAGTTATTTATCTTAAGATAATCGATATAATTCGGAGACTTTGCGAGCTGCTCCTGAACCACCTGGATAGCATACGCCTCAGCTTCCGCCTTTATCCTCTGAGAATCCGCCTCCGCTTGAGCCGCAATGACCTTCTGGCGTGCTTCCTCCTCACGCTCTACCGTCTTGTTCTGCATTTTCAGAGCGTCCTGCGCCGCTATGACCTTCGCTTGGATAGACTCCTCAAACGCGTCGTCAAAGTCCAGGTTTTCTATCGCGAATGCCGTCACCACTATCCCGTTCGGCGCAAGGGTCTCCTTAAGCACCTCATATATCGCGTCCTGTACCTCCGAGCGCGACTGCACCAGATCCTCCGCCCTTACCTTGCCTATCTCGTTCTTTGAGATCTTAGCCACGTTAGGCACCAGCAGCTTTGTTTCCACATTCTCAATACCCGTCGACCTTATGATATCCGAAAGCTGCGTCGGGTCGTAGCAGTAATTCAGCTTCAACGACAGGCTGTCCACCGTCTGCGTATCGCTGGTATAAGCGTTCGTCTGCACCGAATATATCTGCTCCCGTATATCCACGGGTCTTATCTCTTCAATAAACGGGATATGGAAATTAAGCCCCGCCGAAAGACTGCTGTCCACTATCTTCCCGAACTGGTACTTTACCCCTATATATCCCTCGTCAACCACCGAAAAGCAGTTGAACACCAATACCACCAATGCGATCACAATGACGGCTATCAATACCAGCTTCGTGATATTAGGCTTTTTTTCTCCGTTACTTTGAGTTGAAAAATTCTGTGTACCCATTCAATTCTCCTTATCTGAATTTGAAATTTTCCGCACCGCAGGAACGTTGCAAAGCAACGTTCCTGCTAGCCCGCCCATAAAGCTCCGCCCGCTTTGCGGGCTGCGCTTTATGAGCGGCTTGCGAAAAATTTCCTGCGTGGGCTGAACGCAGCTCTTTGCCGACGTTGCTTCGCTGCGTGGGCGATATGTTGACATCGGCTTGCGGCGCTCAGCCATTCTTTCCGTCAGTTGTTCATTGTCAGCAGCTCGGAATACTTGTCCTCTGTCTTGATATGCGGAGCGACAGCTCTCCTGCTTATCCCAGCGTTGGAGAATGCCTGCGTGAGCATCAGCTTTATTCTGTTCACCTGATTTACCTCGGAAGCGCCTGGGTCGAAATCCACCGCAACGATATTGCTCTCCGGGTGCTGACGGCGAAGCTCGCCGATAACTCCCTTGCCCGTTACATGATTCGGCAGGCACGCGAAAGGCTGCATGCAAACTATGTTCGGCACGCCCTCCTCTATAAGCTCCAGCATTTCCGCGGACAGGAACCAGCCCTCTCCCGCGATATTGCCGGGGGAAACGATAGCCTTTACACGCTCCCTCATCTCAAAAATATCCCCGGGACAGCCGAATTTTGTGCCCTTTACCGCCTTGCGGTAGCTCCTCTCCATAAACCGTATAGCCTTGATAGCCGCGTTGTCCGCGAACTTTGTCGTCCCCGAAATATACAGCAGCTCGCTCTTGGTCACGCCGTGAGAGCATATATAGTAGAAAAATCCCATAAGATCGGGCACTACTACCTCGCAGCCCTCGCTTTCCAACAGCCCTATGATATCATTATTCGCCACCGGGTGGAATTTAACCAGAATTTCTCCAACAAGTCCAACCTTAGGCTTCTGAATATCCTTTACGGGGAACTTTTCAAATTCCTTTACTATATTCCTTACATTGTCGTTGAACCGCTTCAGTGAGAGCGTTTTAAGCTCCTCGCGCAGGAACACTCTCCACTTCTCATACAGCTTGTTGGCGCTCCCCTTTACTTTTTCGTAGGGACGCACCTTGTACAGACAGCGCGAGAGCACGTCGCCGTACACTATACCCATAAACGCCCTAACCGCCATAGGCACAGACAGCTTGAAGCCGCTCTGCTTTTCCAGACCCACAACGTTCAGCGATATAAGCGGAACGTTGGCGAAGCCCGCGTCCTTGAGCGCCTTTTTGAGCATTCCCACATAATTGGTCGCGCGGCACGCGCCGCCCGTCTGGGTTATCATGACCGAGGTCTTTTCAATATCGTATTTTCCGCTGTTAAGCGCGTGTATAAGCTGCCCCACGACCAGTATCGACGGATAGCAGGCATCGTTGTTGACATACTTTAATCCCTCGTCCACCACCGATTTTGAACAGTCGGTGAGTATCACTACGTTATATCCGCTGTGATTGAACGCCGCCTCCAGCATATCAAAATGAATAGGTGCCATCTGCGGGCAGAGTATGGTGTGAGTTTCCCGCATTTCCTTGGTGAACTCGGGCTGGCGTATGTAGCCGAGGTGTCCGCGCACAGGCTTGTATTGGTGCCGCTCCCGCTCGTCCACTACCGAGATAAGCGAGCGCAGGCGTATCCTTGCCGCGCCGAGGTTGTTTACCTCGTCTATTTTAAGGCAGGTGTACAGCTTGCCGAAGCTGCGGAGTATCTCCTGCACCTGGTCGGTCGTGATAGCGTCCAGACCGCAGCCGAAGCTGTTGAGCTGCACCAGCTCCAGGCACTCGTGCTTGCCCACGACGTGTGCTGCCGCGTACAGCCTTGTGTGGTAAGTCCACTGATCTACAACACGGATAGGACGCACCACCTGCTCCATATGAGCCACACTGTCCTCAGTGAGCACCGCGAAGCCGTAGCCCGCTATCATTTCGGGCAATCCGTGATTTATCTCGGGGTCGACATGGTAGGGTCTTCCCGCGAGAACTATGCCTCGCTTGCCGTTTTCCTCGAGGTATTTCAGGGTTTCCTCACCCTTGCGGCGCATTTCCCGCTTGAAAGATTCGTCCTCCTCATATGCCAGCTTAAGCGCGTCGGTGATCTCGGTTTTGGTTATATTATACTCGGGAATACGCTGTGAAAACTCTTCAAAAAGCCGCTCCACCATACGCTTGCGGTGGAATATCGGCAGGAAGGGATTGAGGAACTTAACGTCCTCGCGCAGCTCGGGAACGGAATTTTTGATGACCTCGCTGTATGTAGCTACCACGGGGCAGTTATAATGATTGTCTCCGCCGTTGCCGTCTCCCATCTCATAGGGTATCGAGGGGTAGAATATCAGTTTTATCCCGCTGTCGATAAGCGCCTGTATATGTCCGTGAGCCAGCTTTGCGGGATAGCACACCGACTCGGAGGGCATGGTCTCGATCCCTCTGTCGTAGATATCGCGGGAAGATTTCGGCGAGAGCTTAACGCAGAAGCCGAGCCCGCTGAACAGCTTATGCCAGAACGGGTAGTTCTCATACATACCCAGTACCCGCGGGAAGCCAATGATGCCGCGCCTTGCCACGTCCGCGGGCATACTGTCGCGGGCGAAGAGGAGGCGGTATTTGTATTCGTAAAGATTCGGCAGCTTTTCCGTGCCCGAAACGTTGCCTGCGCCGCGCTCGCAGCGGTTGTTGCTTATATAGCGCTTGCCGTCGGGGAATTTTGTTATGGTGAGCAGGCAGTTGTTGCTGCATTTTCCGCAGCGTGCGGCGGTTTTCTCTGCCTTAAAGCCATCCAGCATTTCAGCCGTGGAGAGCATACTGCCCTTTCCGTCGTCGCGTTCGAGTGAGATGAGCGCGCTGCCGTAGGCTCCCATAAGACCCGCCTTATCGGGGCGCACGACTTCCTTTCCGCAGATAAGCTCAAAGGCGCGGAGCACGCTGTCGTTCATAAACGTGCCGCCTTGAACGATTATCTTTTCACCCATATCAGAGGTGTCGCGCAGCTTTATTACCTTAAACAGCGCGTTTTTTACCACCGAGTAGCTTAAGCCCGCGGAGATATCCGCGACGGTAGCGCCCTCCTTCTGAGCCTGCTTTACGCGGGAGTTCATGAAAACCGTGCAGCGCGAGCCGAGGTCGACGGGGTTCTGCGCGGTAAGACCCAGCTTTGCGAAATCCGCCGAGGACATATCCAGCGCGTTCGCGAAATTCTCGATAAACGAGCCGCAGCCGCTGGAGCAAGCCTCGTTCAGCAGAATGCTCTCTATCTCGCCGTTTCTGACGCGCATACACTTCATATCCTGCCCGCCGATATCGAGGATAAATTCCGCGCCGGGAAGTATTTTG
>CAMWLH010000046.1 GCA_947175045.1 uncultured Clostridia bacterium
GTAGTAAGCCGCTTGCGGCTTTATCGCGGGGACGATGTCGCAAAGAGCGTCGATCAGACCCCTGTTGAACCCCAGCAGAGCCCTCGCCTCCGCCTTGAGGGTCGCGCCGTACTTCTCAAAGCAGCGCTCCTTGATAAACTCGGGAACGTACTCCAGCTTGGGGTCAAGCCCCGCCACCGTGGGGTTCTGTGTCTGTTCGATCTTTTCGATCAGTCTGTCCAGTGACATAATATCAATCCTTTCTGTATCAGCAGCTCGCGGGAATTATCACCGCGGTCTTGTCCAAAATATGTCCGTCCATCTTCTCCGTCAGCAATCCGTCGTCAAGCTCCAACTCGCAGTCGAGGGCGTACACCGTCAGTTTGTATTTGTGATCCTTATCGGGCGGTGTAGGTCATTTTTATCTGCCTCAATTATCCTCATATACGACTTTTCCGTCGACGATTGTATACTTCACCCTGCCCTTGAGCTTTCTGCCTTTAAAGCAGGTGTTGCGCGATTTTGAGTGGAGCTTTTCGGGGTCAACCGTCCACTCCTCGTTGATATCGAATACCGTTATATCCGCGGGGTCGCCCACACCCAGCGCGCCGCCGGATATTCCGAGTATCTTTCTCGGATTGACGCACATCAGCGAAACTATCCTCTGAAGCGATATCTTTCCCGTATGATACAGCGCGGTGAGCGTAGCCGCAAGAGAGGTCTCCAGCCCCACGACTCCGTTTGGCGCTTTGAGGAAATCCGCCTTTTCCTCCTTGGTGTGCGGAGCGTGGTCGGTAACTATGCAGTCTATCGTGCCGTCGCATATGCCCTCGGTGATAGCCTCCACGTCCTCGCTTGTGCGCAGCGGGGGATTCATGCGGTAGTCCGCGTCGCGGCTGCGTAGCTCCTCGTCGGTAAGGCTGAAATAGTGCGGGCAGGTCTCGCTGGTCACCATGACCCCATAATTTGCCGCTATGCGTATATACTGCATTGCCGTGACCGTGGAAACGTGCGCGATATGGATAGGCATAACAAGGTCTTTTGCGAGTATTATCTCCCTTGAGGTGCAGATATCCTCCGAAAGCCTGCTCATTCCCGGAACGCCGAGCTCCTTTGATACCGCTCCGCTGTTCATAATGCCGCCCTGAATTATCTCGGGATCCTCCACATGGGAAATGACCTTAAGCCCCGCATAGTGCGCCTTTACCATAGCCTGCGCCATGATACGCGCGTTCCTTACGGGTTTTCCGTCGTCGGAGACCGCAACGCAGCCCGCCTGCCGAAGCTCATCGAAATCGCACAGCTCGTCGCCCGCAAGTCCCTTTGTTATGCAGCCCACGGGGTACACCTTTACCTTTGATTCTTTAGCCCTTTCAAGTATATACTTCACTGTTTCCGCGTTGTCCACCGGCGGAACGGTATTCGGCATACAGGCTACCGCGGTTACTCCGCCCGCCGCCGCCGCGTTTCCGCCTGTTATGATATCCTCCTTGTGGGTCTGTCCCGGGTCGCGGAAATGGACGTGCATATCACATATACCGGGGATAACCGTCTTTCCCTCGCAGTCGATGACCCTTTCGTCCCCCGACGGAGCGATATCCTGCTCCACAGCCGCGATGACTCCCCCTTTTATCAATATATCTCTTTTCCCCTCAAAGCTGTTTGCGCTGTCTGCCACATATCCGTTTTTGAGTAAAATGTCCATCTTTCCTCCTGATTATAATTTGAATTTTCCCGCACCGCCCGTAAAAGCTCCACTCCGCTTACGCTTTCACCGGCGGATTGCGGGAAAATTCCTGCGTGGGCTTTATGCCGCACCTTTCGGGTGTTGCTTTACTGCAAGTTTTAAACGTTGCTCTTTGTTGTGTTCTATTAACCTTATAGGATCACTACTTTGTCGCAGCCGTCCAGCTCCTTTACCATGACCCTTACCTTTTCATCGCGCGAGGTGGGGAGATTTTTCCCCACATAGTCCGCCCTTATCGGCAGCTCTCTGTGACCCCTGTCGATAAGCGCCGCGAGCTGTATCACAGTAGGTCTGCCGCGTGAAAGCAGACCGTCGATAGCCGCGCGAGCCGTTCTTCCCGTAAAAATAACATCATCGACTATCACCACCCGCTTGCCTGTGATATCAAAGCCGATATTGCTGAAATCCGCCGCGCCCGCGCGCCTCTCATCGTCACGGAACGGAGTTATATCCAGCAATCCCACGTCAACCACGACGTCCTCCTCCGCTCCTATCTTCTCCGCGATACGCTGTGCCAGTACCGCGCCCCGCGAAAAAAGCCCGATAAGACAAAGACCCTCCGTACCCTTGTTCCGCTCGACTATCTCAAACGAAACCCGTGTAACAGCCCTTGCCATCGCGCTTTCATCAAGTATTTCAGCCTTAAAGCCCGGCATATCCGCGCCGCACATAACCTCACGCTCCCTCTCGGCATAATAAAAGCCCGCCGCGTAAAACGGCAGGCTGTGTCTATCCCGCGAAAATGTACCTGTACTCCCATACTCTCGTACTCTCGTACACCGATACAATCGTGCGCTTGTACGTCTGTACACTCGTACCCGCGCATTTCCCGCGCGGTATACTTCCGCACGCAATACGCCTCTCCGCGAAACGAAAACAATCAACCTTGCCGACCTCTCAGTGTCGCCTTAAAAGCCGCTGATTTTCGTAAAATCTATCTTTAAATATTATACCCTATTTCCCGCGGTTTGTCAAGGGAAAACTCAAAAAAGACACGCGAACCGTTAATTTTGCGATTTATGTGAGTTTTTTTGAGTTTTTAACGGCTTTTTTGGGAATATTGCCGTTGCGGAGTTTTCACATAAACCGTGCCGCGGCTGTGGAACATCAGCGATAGATTTCTTAAATATAACATATCGGGCGTTTTTGTCCGCCCGATATCACTTTGATGGTCAACTGCCGTCAGCCCCACATACTCTCCTGGGTAACGTTGGTATAGATCATCTGCGAGGTGGGGGTGATTCCCTTTTCCTCAAAGAGCCCGCTTACGGTGACAAATCTGTAGCCCTGCGCTTTAAGCTCGGGGATTATCTGATCTATCGCCTCGACGGTCATATGATTTCCTGAAGCGTCGTGCATAAGGATAATGCAGCCGTCAGCCGCTTTTTTCAGGATCATCTGCACTCTTTTCTCTACCATGACCTTTTCGTCCCAGTCGTTGCAGCCTATCCCCGAAATAAAGGGAACGTCGATATTCTCCCACATCTCGTCGCTTACCGCGATATAGGGCGGGCGGAAGAATTTTGTATGCTCTCCCGTCAGCTCAAACACCTTTTCGTCCACATAGTCGTATTCCGCCTTGATATCCTCCGCGGTCATCTCGTTCATGTAGCCGTGGCTCCTGCTGTGGTTGTTTATCTCGCAGCCGAGAGCGTACGCGCGTTTTACCGACTCGGCGCTCTCGT
The DNA here is from genome assembly GCA_947175045.1 of uncultured Clostridia bacterium. Classification (GTDB taxonomy): domain Bacteria; phylum Bacillota; class Clostridia; order Oscillospirales; family Ruminococcaceae; genus CAG-115. Next base: position 3,412 of record CAMWLH010000046.1, read on the forward strand.
CGTTTATGTTGTTTCCTATCAAAAAGAACGACGCGACAACCTGATGCTTCTCCAGAATATCCAGAACCTCGTTGGTGGTGTCGGTGTTCGGGCCGTCGTCAAAGGTGAGCGCTATCACCTTGTCCCATTCGTAGTCGGGCTCGGTGTTGATGGGAGTTATCTCGGGGAGAGACACTGTGGCAGCTTCCTTTTCGGGAGCGTCCGCGGTGTCCTCAGCCGTCGGAGCTGCCTGCTCCCCGCTTACGGCGGGAGCGCTCGTGACAACGCTGTCTTCCGAGGATGAATTATCCGCGCCGCCGGAGCTTTCCGACCCGCCCGCGCAGCCCGGGAGCATTCCCGCCGTAAGCAGCACAGCCGATATGAGTATCGCTCTTATTTTTTTCATAAATCCTCCGCTTACTTTACCACTATATTGACCAGCTTATTAGGAACGGCTATCTTCTTGACGATAGTCTTGCCGTCGGTGAGCGCCTTTATTTCGGGCAGCTCCAGAGCCATACCCACCAGCGTTTCGCTGTCGCTGTCCACGGGAGCGTCAAAGCGCGCCTTGACCTTGCCGTTCACCTGCACGGCGAGCTCCACGGTGCTGTCCACGCAAAGGCTCTCGTCGTATTCGCACCACTTCTGCTCGTTGAGTATACCAAAGCCAAGCGTTTCAAAAAGCTCTTCGGTGATGTGCGGAGCAAACGGGTTCAGCAGGATAAGCAGCGTTCTGAATTCCGCGCGGTTGAAGCCGCCCGCTTCGTCCGCCTCGTTCAGCAGAGCCATCATAGTTGCTATCGCGGTGTTGAATTTCAGCGTTTCTATATCCTCGGTAACCTTCTTTACGGTTTTGTGCATGGAGCTGCGCAGCTTGTCGGAATACTCCTCGCCGTCCTTAAGCTTTTCGGACATATTCCAAACCCTGTCAAGGAAGCGTTTGCAGCCCTTTATGCCGTTCTCCTGCCACGGAGCGGCTTTCTCGAAATCTCCGACGAACATCTCGTACAGTCTTACCGTGTCCGCGCCGAATTCCGCAACGACCTCGTCGGGATTTATAACGTTACCCATGGATTTGGACATCTTGCAGAACTTGCCGGGGTTCTTGGGGTCTTTTCCGAGTATCATTCCGTGGGAGGTGCGCTTCATATAAGGCTCCTTGCAGGGAACAAGACCCTCGTCGTAAAGGAATTTGTGCCAGAAGCGGCTGTACAGCAGATGGAGTGTGGTATGCTCCATGCCGCCATTGTACCAGTCAACGGGCATCCAGTATTCAAGAGCCTCTTTGCTCGCAAGCTCCTTTTCATTGGTGGGGTCGCAGTAGCGCAGGAAGTACCAGCTCGAACCCGCCCACTGAGGCATGGTGTCCGTTTCGCGCTTCGCGGGACCTCCGCAGTGGGGGCAGGTGGTGTTGATAAAGCTGTCCAGCGTCGCAAGCGGACTTTCGCCGTTGTCGGTGGGCATATAGCTTTCCACATCGGGAAGCTCCAGCGGCAGCTCGCTTTCGGGCAGAGCCACCCAGCCGCACTTTTCGCAGTGCACCACGGGGATAGGCTCGCCCCAGTACCTCTGGCGGGAGAATACCCAGTCGCGCAGCTTGAAGTTCACCTTTTCGTGACCTATTCCCTTTTCCGTAAGCCACTGCTTTATCTTGATCTTGGCGTCCTCCACAGAAAGCCCGTTCAGGAATTCGGAGTTTGTCAGCACGCCCGTAGCGCAGTCGGTGAAGGCTTCCTTCTGAACGTCCTCGCCGCCCTTTACGACCTCAATAATGGGCAGCCCGAACTTCTTCGCGAATTCCCAGTCGCGGGTATCGTGCGCGGGAACTGCCATGATAGCGCCCGTGCCGTAGCTCATCAGAACATAGTCGGAGATAAAAATCGGTATCTCCGTGCCGTTCACGGGATTTACCGCTCTTACTCCCTCCAGCTTTACGCCCGTTTTGTCCTTGTTCATCTCGGTGCGGTCAAAGTCGGATTTCTTGGCTGCCTCCGCCTGATATGCCCTTACGGCGTCCATGTTGGAAATGCGCTCCGACCACTTTTCGATAAGCGGGTGCTCGGGGGATATTACCATATAGGTAGCGCCGAAAAGGGTATCGGGACGCGTAGTGTATACCGTAAGAGTATCTCCCGCGGTGGTGGTGAAATTCACCTCCGCGCCCGTGGAGCGTCCTATCCAGTTAGACTGCGCGGTCTTTATCTTATCGAAATAATCCACTTCTTTAAGGTCGTCCAGCAACCGCTGCGCGTACTCGGTTATCTTAAGCATCCACTGGCTCTTTACCTTGTGTACCACCTCGCCGCCGCAGCGTTCGCAAACGCCGTTCACGACCTCCTCGTTAGCCAGCACCACCTTGCATGAGGTGCACCAGTTTACGCTCATTTCTTTTTTGTACGCAAGCCCCGCCTTGAACAGCTTGAGGAAGATATACTGCGTCCACTTGAAGTACTTGGGGTCGGTGGTGTTTACCTCTCTCTCCCAGTCAAACGACAGACCCAGCGCCTGCATCTGCGAGCGGAAACGGTTGATATTGTTCTCCGTAACAATTGCGGGGTGTATCTTGTTTTTTATAGCGAAATTCTCCGTGGGCAGACCGAAAGCGTCGTAGCCCATGGGAAACAGCACGTTATACCCCTGCATTCTGCGCTTTCTCGCCACGATATCCATAGCCGTATAGGGGCGAGGGTGTCCGATATGCAGACCCTGCCCGCTGGGGTAGGGGAATTCAACCAGCGCATAAAATTTCGGCTTGCAGTAGTCGTTCTCCGCATGGAACGTGCGGTGCTCCAGCCAGTACTTCTGCCATTTGCTTTCAATGGCGGTAAAATCGTAATTCATGATTTGTGTATCCTTTCTGATTTTAATTTGAAATTTTTCGCACCGCTGCAAACGACGCGTGGTTTTGCGCAATATGATAGTTAATGCTTAATGCATTCTGTAGCATTTTGCGCAAAACTCTGCGTCGTTTTCGCTAACTCGCCGTAAAAGCTCCGTCTCGCTGCGCTCAACTGCGCTTTCACGGCGGTTTGCGAAAAATTTCCTGCGTGGGCGAAATGTTGCTCTTTTCGGACGCTGCTTTTCTGCGCGGGCGGTTTGTGGCTGCCGGCTTATACGCCGACAATTAAAAAAGACTTCATCTCAAAAAGAGATGAAGTCTTACTCACGGCTCCACGGTACCACTCTTAATTGGCAATAATGCCCACTCTGAATCTCTGTAACGGGAGAACCCGTAACCGCCTAATAAAACCGCGCTTCCGCTCGCTTTGTTCGGCGATTCTGCTCGGGGAGGAGCTATTATCCGCGCGCCCTGCCGTTTTCCACCTGCCAACGGCTCTCTGAAAAGGTGCGGAGCGGTTTTGTTTCCCTTCAACGCATTTAAAACTATTATTGTTATTTTACCACATTGCGGGCGGTTTGTCAAGGGGGATAAATATTTTTTCATTGCCGACGCTGCCGATTATATCCAAGTTCGGTAGGAAGATTATCCCAAAGCTCAGTTCTTGTGTTGCATTTTCTTAATTTTTCCAACACCTTTATATTGGGATCGGGATATACTGTAAAGCTGTCGCACTCTCCCATTTCCGGACGTATTGAAAACGCAAGCTGTTCCGTTTCTATTGAAAACTGCGCGTTCACGCCGCTCTTATTTCCTCTTGCGTCAAGCCTTATCCATTTTTTACGGTCTTTGATATATACGTCGTTTAGCCCATGATATATCAGGATATTTGACATTTCGTCATCTAAAACCAACTTTTGATAACAAGAGCCTGTCGGAACAGATTTGCGGCGTAATAAAGCAGCCAGCAAATGAGATTTGGCAAAGCAAATTCCATGACCGGCATTCAGCACCCCCGAGGCGGTATATGTAATTATATCTTCATTTATATCTGCTGAATGCGAAATATTATCTCTGACATATTCATAGGCTGTTTTTATAAAATCCAACTCACTGCCCGACCTTTGAAATAATGCATCGGACAGTTCGGCGACGGCTGAATTATCATAATCGACAACCTCGTCACACTTTAAATAATCGCCGATTTCATTCGAGCATAAGACTATATTCACGTTCTCTCCCATAAAACATGGTCTGCCGCACTGCGTAAACAGACTGCTAAATAGCTATCCACCAGCATACGCCGTACCTGTCGATAACAGTGGCGCAGTACTTGCTCCACGGCAGCTCGTGAATAGGCTCAAGGACAACTCCGCCCTCGCTCAGAACTTCAAACGCGCGGTCAACTCTCTCCTCTGAACCCATCTCAAACACATTAAAGGTCATCGTTTCCCATTTCATTTTGTGAACAAAGTCTATATCACACGGATTTTTTGCCTCGGCTAACGCCAGAAAGCCCTCGCCGTCGACCGACAACACACAGTGCTCATAGGCGGTGCCGTCGGCGTTTTTCATCTCAAGGGTTATTTCCGCTCCGAACGCCTTGCAGTATATTTGAGCGGCTTCAAGACTGTTTTTTACATAGACCTGGGTGTAATTTTTCATGTGTCCTCCCTAACGTTTCAATCAAATTTATCGAACTGTGATAGAGGATTTCTCTGCCGATCCTTTACCATTTATAACCACAGCTTCTGCATTCCATGTTCTTGCCGAGCTTTCCGCTTGCCGCACCCCACACCTTAATGGAAACGGCTCTCGCAATCGTTCCTATGCGCTTTATATCGGCGCTTTGGCAGTTGGGGCACACAGGCGCGCTTGCCTTTATGTGCTCAGGAGCGGCGTCTCTGGAGGGGGTACGCGTAAGAGTATAAGGGTAAGTCTGCAAGGGGTTTTCCTGCTGCGGCTCGGACTTGGTTCCGCCTGTTACACTTAGGGCTTTCAGCCGTCCGCCGCAATTGCCGCACAGCTTCATATCATCGGGATATATCCCGCCGCATTTTCTGCACTTTTTCATAAAGAACCTCTGCTTTTCAGTACCGCGTTAAGCCTGCTCACGGGCAACCCCATAACGTTATAATAATCCCCGACGATGCCTTTGATAAGCAGCGCTCCGCGCCCTTGAATACCGTAAGCGCCCGCCTTGTCCATAGGCTCTCCCGAAGCTACATAATCCTTTATCTCATTTTCCGAGAGCGGGCAGAAATCCACGGCTGTTTCCTCGGCAAATACCTCGCGGCTGCCGTCCGCAAAGATAACGCACACGCCTGTGAACACGGAATGCCGCCGTCCCGAAAGTGCTCCGAGCATTTCTGCGGCGTTTTTTTCGTCCCTCGGCTTTCCGAGAATTTTACCGTCAATTGCCACAACGGTATCCGCGGCGATTATCACCTCGCCGCGGTGCTCCGAATAAATTTCATCTGCCTTTTGCTTTGCAAGGAGCTGTACGGCGTCCTCGGGTGCGGTGCCCTCGGGAATATTCTCCTCGCCCTTTGCGGGAATTACCCTAAAGTTTTCCGTTATCAGTCCCAGCAGCTCGCGGCGTCGGGGTGAAGCGCTTGCAAGGATCATTTCTTTTCGTCCTTTTTGTCGGATTTTTCTTTGCCGCGGTTTCCGTATATCTCGTTGTAGTTCTCTATGCACTGACGGATAACATCGACAGCCGCCTTTTGTCCCATGACCTCGTTGACAGCGGTCTCCTTGCCCTCGAGCTGCTTGTATACCGAGAAGAAATGCCGCATCTCCTCAAAAATATGGCTGGGCAGAGCCTCTATCCCGCGGTAAGCGTTGTAGGTGGGGTCTTCAAATGGTATGGCGATTATCTTTTCATCGTTTCTGCCGTTGTCCAGCATGGTGATAACGCCGATGGGATAGCACTGCACCAGCACCAGCGGATTTATCGGCTCGTTGCACAGCAGCAGCACGTCCAGCGGGTCGCCGTCGTCAGCCAGCGTGCGGGGGATAAATCCGTAGTTCGCGGGGTAATGGGTTGAGGTGTAAAGTATCCTGTCAAGGATTATCAAGCCTGTCTGCTTGTCCAGCTCATATTTTTTCTTGCTGCCCTTTTCGATCTCTATTACCGCCAGAAAATCGTTCGGGGTAATTCGTTCGGGAGCTACATCATGCCATACGTTCATAATTATAATGTCCTTTCTCGGTGCCGCCGTCTTTCCGCGGCTGTCTTTCTGTATTATACATCATTTTCCCGAGAAAATCAACATGAATTTTGTTTTATGCGAAAATTCAGTGTATATTTTTGGCAATATGAAGTATCGTGATATACCTAACAGGTCAGGAAAGAATTTAAAGCAATCATTATTTCTGTCATATGATACGAAAATTTGTTTTGATCGTATAAATAATTCGGGAACAGCTTCAAAGCCGTCCCCGAAAATATTTTATACATATTCGTAAGAATACCCGAACGGATCAACCGCGGTACCGTTCACACGAACCTCAAAATGCAGGTGATTTCCCGTAGCCCAGCCGGTCATTCCGACATAGCCTAGCACGTCGCCCTTGTTGACGGTCTGTCCCTCATAGACCACCGTGCTGCTGCAATGAGCGTAAAGCGTGCTTATCCCGCCGCCGTGATCGACTACCACATAGTTTCCGTAGCCGCCGTGCCAGCCGCCGTCGGAGTAGGCTGTGATGACCGTTCCCGACTGCGCCGCGTATACGTTCGTTCCGGCGATACCGGCGTTGCCCACGTCTATTCCGTAGTGATTGCCGCCGCGCCAGCCGTCATAGCCGAAGTAGGTGGTTATCATCTGGAAATTGGACTCCAGCGGCCAGCGGAATCCGTCGGAGGAATAGATGGTCTGCCCCGAGTTTTCCGCCTGCTTGCGGCGTATTTCCTCCGCGACCTGGTTATTGAGCTCTTCTATCTCGTCGTTGGTGATGGATATAGCATAGCTCAGACCGTTTATTTTATCCTTGAGCGCCTCATTCTGCGCCGCAATGTTATATAAGCTGTTGTACTGCTCGTCCGCGTAATCGCGGAGCTCGCTCTGCTTGGATTCGAGAGCGTCCTGCTGCTCCTCAAGAGTTTTTTTCTGCTTTTGCAGGTCCTCCTTGTCGCTGTTGAGCTGCTCTATCTCCGCATTGAGCTCAACTATCAGACCCTCCTGATTTTTTATGTTCGCGAGCAGACGGTTCATAAACTCAACATTCTGAGCGCTTATATTCCGAACCACGTCGTTATATACAAAGAAATTATACCAGTCGTCCGAGCCGCTCAACAGCGGTAT
>CAMWLH010000047.1 GCA_947175045.1 uncultured Clostridia bacterium
CACCGCGTCCTCTGAGGGAGTGGTTTTATCATATACATCGCCCGCTATTATAATGCCGTCGGGGCGCTCCTTGTCGGCGGATTTGAGTATCTCGTTTAAAATATATTCCTGATCCTCGAGCAGCGGGTAATCGTTCAGCCGCCTGCCTAAGTGCAGGTCGGACAGGTGGAACAGCTTCATCTTTTGACCTCCGTTTGTTAGTGTATATATACATATATTGTAGCATATTATTGGGATAAAATCAAGCGCAAATCCGACAAAAATCCCCTTGAAGAAGTTTCAAGGGGATCATCCGCTATAATTTCCAAACTATTTCGAGCCTATCCTGCCATAGCGATACCTTTACGATAAACCGCCGCGCGAGGTACATTCAGAACTTCTTTTTCCAGACCGCGGGAACTACCAGCATCATTATCGGCAGACATTCCAGCCTTCCCAGCAGCATATCCAGCGAGAGCACACACTTTGAAAAATCCGAGAAGAACGAAAAGTTTTCCATCGGACCCACCCTGCTTATGCCGGGACCGATATTGTTGAAGCAGGCGGCGACTGAGGTGAAGGAGGTCGCGAAATCCATGTTGTCAAGCGATATCAGCAGCATTGACGACAGCATCAGGAACAGATATATCCCAAGATAGCAGTGCACTCCGTGAACCGTATCAGTATCCATCGCCTTATCCTCGCTGGTGACAAGGTTTACAGATTTAGGGTGGAGCAGCTTCTTGAAATACTTTCCCGTATTCTTGAAAATGATTATCAGCCGCTGCACCTTGAATCCGCCGCCCGTTGAACCCGCGCAGGCTCCCACAAGCATAAGCATTACCAGTATCATCTGGGAAAACGCGGGCCATGTATTATAGTCCGCCGTAGCGAAGCCGGTAGTCGTCATTATCGAAGCCACCTGGAACACCGAGTATCTGAAGCTCTCCCCCACGGACTTGTATATAGGGTATATGTTCGCGCCGATCAGCAGCGTTGATACGGCTAAAATTATAATGTAGACCCTCAGCTCAAGATTTTTCCCCACGTCCTTGAAGCGCTTTATCAGCATAAAATAGAATATGTTGAAATTCACGCCGAACAGTATCATCATCACCGTGATAACGCCATCGATATACGCCGAGTTATAGAACGCCACACCCGCGTTTTTGATTCCGAAGCCGCCCGTGCCCGCCGTTCCCATTGCGTGGCAGACGCTGTCAAATATCGGCATTCCTCCCGCGCAGAGTAGTATGACGGTCACAACGGTCAGCACTCCGTAGATCGAATACATATACATCGCCGTATTCTTGCCCTTGGGTACGAGCTTTCCGACCTGCGGACCGGGGCACTCCGCCCTCATAAGATACATTGAATCCTTTGACGACGGGAAGACCGCGAGCGCGAACACCAGTATGCCCATACCGCCTATCCAGTGGGTAAAGCTGCGCCAGAAAAGCATTCCGTGCGTAAGACTCTCAACGTCGCCAAGTATCGTCGAGCCCGTTGTTGTGAAACCCGAAACGCTCTCAAACAGCGCGTCGACGAAGTGCGGTATCTCCCCGCTTATGTAAAACGGCATTGCTCCCGCCAGCGGGAACACTATCCAGAGCATGGCGACTATTACCAGACCCTCTTTGGTGTACATATCGTCCGATTTCGGCTTTATCAGAGCCATAGGCAGCGATAAGGCGGCAAGCCCCGCAGCGACAAAGATAAACGCTCTCATAGCGTTGTATTCGCCGTAGCAAAGGCTCACTGCGGCGGGCAGCAGAAACAGAGCCGAGCCGACAAGCGTCATCTTTGACAGATAATGAAAAACTAAAGTCTTGTTCATATTTTATACTATCGGAGCCGCCGCGCGGAACCGATCACCTCTATTCCAGAATATCCCGTATATCCGAGAAGCGGTGCTCCTTTGAAACTACCACCACCGAATCCTTCAGCTCGATAGTGGTGCTGCCGTCGGGAATTATCACCTGGCGGCCTCTCACCACGGAGCATATCAGTATATTCTTCTTGATCTTAAGGTCTTTAAGCGGCACGCCGATAAGCCGCGGAATATTTTCTTTTATCTTGAACTCCGCCGCCTCAACGCGGTCGTCCACAATATGATAAATAGATTCTATATTGCTCTCGGTGTTGTCAAGGCTGCGCACATAGGCGAGCACCGAGCTTGTGGTCAGATATTTCGGGGAGATTATGCAGTCCAGCCCTATCTGGCTCGCCAGGCTGACATAGCTGTCGCGGTTCACCTTGGTGACTACCTTGGCGTTGGAATTATTCTTGGCGTAGAGGGACATAATGATATTTTCCTCGTCAATACCCGTGATCGCGACAAAAGCATCAGCGTCCCGTATGCCCTCCTCAAGCAGCATATCCTGGTCGGTTCCGTCGCCGTGAATAACGGAGGCTTTCGGGAAAAGCTGCGCGAGCTGCCTGCACTTGTCAAGATTTTTCTCGATGATCTTGACGTGCATACCCATTCCCAGCAGGCTTTTCGTGAGGTAGTAGCATATCCTTCCGCCGCCCACTATCATGCAGGATTTGACCTTATCCTTTATTGAGCCATTCATCTTGAAAAACTGCTCGATCTCCTTATGAGCCGCCGCGATATTTATTCTATCGCCCGAGCGCAGCACGAAATTACCGCCCGGTATGTATATTTCGGAATCCCTCTGCACCGCGCATATCAGGAACTTTATTCTGGTGCGCTTGTATATCTCAAGCAGGCTTAAGTCAAGTATGGGAGAAGTGTCGGGTATTTTATACTCCACCAGCTCCATCTTGCCCTTTTCAAACACCTCTACCTTGGCGGCGTCGGGAGTTATCAGCACGCGCAGTATCTCGTCCGCGGTTATGCCTTCGGGATTTATAGCCATGGACAGCCCGAGATCGTCCCTTATAAAGTCTATTTGTTTATAGTATTCGGGATTTCTCACCCTGGAGATAGTCCTCTTCGCGCCCAGCTTTTTCGCGATAAGGCAGCATAGAAGGTTCACCTCGTCGTGATGGGTGGTGGCGATGACTATGCCGGCCTTGTTTACTGCCGCGTTCCTCTGGACTTCAGCATCGATCCCGTTGCCCTCAATACACATAACGTCCTCGGTGTTCTGGGTTTTCTCAAGGGCGGCGGCGTTGATATCGATGACCGTCACATCATGACCCTCGTTTGCGAGCATTGAGGATAGGCTGCTTCCGGCTTTGCCGTTGCCAATTATAACCATTTTCATAATACGATTTCCTTAACTGTTGGTGTTTATTCGACATCATACATTATAGCACTTATTAAAGTTTATGTCAAGGGGCTATGGGGCGTTATAAAAGCGAATTATATTAAACGAGCAAGGCAGTGTTAAAATGATAATTCAGCGAAACAGGGGTTTGGCTGAAAACCTGCTCCGCGCGTTTTTGACGTTTGCCAAAAACAAAAAACGCCGCAGAAATCTCCACGGCGTTTTTGCAAGTCCGACTTATCAATAACTTTAATATCCGATAAATCTTTAAGACAGGGGTTTATTACTGGGGCTTATTATGAGCGGGGTGAGCCGAAACCTTTTTGATTGCCTTTGAAATAGCTATGGCAATATCCGCCGAGTTCTGGATAATGCCTGCGTCGAGCTTGGAAAAAAGCTCTCCGTTGCGGGTATTTACATATTTTGACGGCAGACTGTTAAGGGCAATAGCTTTCATATCCTCAATACAGCGCTCACATTTACAGCAGGTTTCTCCCTCCAGCATTATTCTAAGTTTTTCGTCTATAAGTCCTTCCATTGTATTGATCAGTGCCATTATATGACCCTCCTACTATATACCTGTTGTCTATATTCTACAACATTTTTAAGGATTTGTCAATAAGTTTTTGTATTTTTTTAAAAATAAGAGAGCCGATAGGGCGATACAGCCCTGTATAAAGGCATAGCGATGAAAAAGAGCGGCATTCCGTTCCCGCATGAAATAACCTTATTCTATAAGTTGCGCGCCCCCGATATGTATCACCTATAAGCCGGAACGGCTCCTGCGTCGCGGGTCTTGAATTTGAGCCGCAGATGATCCGCGATAAGCGCGATAAATTCCGAGTTGGTGGGCTTTCCCTTGGAGGTGTGGACGGTATACGAGAAAATTTTTGTAAGCACGTCGATATCGCCGCGATCCCACGCGATCTCGATAGCGTGGCGTATAGCTCTTTCAACGCGGGACGAGGTGGTCTGATAGCGCTTCGCAACGGTGGGATAGAGCAGCTTTGTAATGCAGTTTATCATCTCGTCATTGTTGACTGAAAGCATTATCGCCGTGCGAAGATAGTGATAGCCCTTGATGTGCGCCGGAATGCCCACTTGATGGATTATCTCCGTTACCGCGCATTCCAGCTCGGTCTCGTCGGGAGCGCCCTTGGGCTCATCGGCGGCGCCGCACATATGGTTTATTTTGGAAACCAGGAACTCGGGATCGACAGGCTTTACCATCACATAGGAGGCTCCCGCGGACATTGCTTCTCTTTCGAGATTGGGATCGCTTATGTTGGAAACTATGATTATGTTGGGAACATATTTCTTTTCGTATTTCAGCCGTCTTATTACCTCGACCGCGTCGCAGTATGGCATTTTCGCCTCCAGAACCGCCACGTCGGGCGCCTCGGATTTTATGGAGTTAAGCACCGAGTTGCCGTCGCAGTGCCGCGTTATAGCATACATACCCGAATTCTTAAGTGCTCCCGCCCAAGCCATACCGCAGTCCGCGGTATCGTTACCTATAAGTACCTTGATTTGATTTGTCATTTTTTTACTCCTCCATTATTTTTTCCATATGTTTTTCCGAACATTATACCGCGCAGCTCGGGCAGCGCCGTGATAATACGACGATTGCCATAATAATTGACCGCTCACGGTAATTTTACTTTATTTGCTATATATGCAAATTATCTCTATTCGGTAGTTTATATATTACCACAAAATGGAAAATATTTCAAGGGCTTTTCAAATTTGATATTTTTCGTTGCCGGTCTGGCTTTTTAAACACTAAACACGGCTTAAATGCGATAACAATCGCGATCGAATCGGGTGAAAAAGGCGGCTGCCGCAAATTTTGCCGTCAAATTTTATCCTAAAATATTGAAAATATGTAATTTTATTACATTAAAATTTGTATACAAATGTAAATTCCCTTGATGTGTGTTATGAGGGTCTTAACATTGACATTCCGTATCCGAGCCGTCTAATATTGCCCAAAGGTATAGCCGATCAAGGCAATACCATATGAATCCCGCGCGATGATCGCCTTAATGCCCCGCGGCATATCGTCAAAAAAATATTATACTTTTTTAAATTATCCCTTGACAGGCAAACAGAAATGTGATATACTATATATCGACAAAAACCTTATCAAGAGAGGCTTTAGCTTGAAAAAGCGGGGGACTGGTCCTTACAAAGCCCGGCAACCTATCCCAAAACGGGAAAAGGTGCTACTTCCTGCGGTTTTACCGAGAGATGAGGAGTGAAAACGAATGTTGCTCACTCCTTAGGGGTGAGTTTTTGTTATATAGGGTCACCGTTTCGGTCAATCACGGGCAGATAAAGAAGTCCGAAAGAAACGGCGGAATCAACAAAGGGAAAGGAAATCGGAATGATCACAAAAAAGCTGTTTACCTCCGAAAGCGTTACGGAGGGACATCCCGACAAGATCTGCGACAATATTTCCGACGCGGTTCTGGACGCTATCCTGGCGCAGGACCCTATGGGAAGAGTTGCCTGCGAGACTACTACCACAACGGGTATGGTAACGGTTATGGGAGAAATTACCACCAACGCACAGATAGACATTGCCTCTATCGTTCGCAAGACCGTATGCGATATCGGCTATACCAGCTCGGAATACGGCTTTGACGGGAATAGCTGCGCGGTGTATACCATACTCGACAAGCAGTCGCCCGACATTGCCATGGGCGTAAACAACGCGCTTGAGGGCAGAGAGCAGAACGCCAACGATACTGGCGCGGGCGATCAGGGAATGATGTTCGGCTATGCATGCACGGAAACTCCCGAGCTTATGCCCATGCCCATAAGCATGGCGCACAAGCTGGCGAGAAAGCTGACGGAGATCCGCAAGAGCGGAGAGCTGGATTATCTGCTCCCCGACGGAAAAACGCAGGTCACGGTGGAATACAACGACGGGAAGCCAACGCGTGTGGACACTGTGGTTGTATCCTCGCAGCACAAGGACAATGTTACGCTGGAGAAAATAAGGGCGGACATCATTGAGAAGGTCGTAAAGCCCACTATTCCCGCGGAGCTTCTGGACGGCGAGACGAAGTATTTCGTAAATCCTACGGGGCGGTTCACCGTGGGCGGTCCCATGGGCGACAGCGGTCTTACGGGAAGAAAGATCATTGTTGATACATACGGCGGGTATTCCCGCCACGGCGGCGGAGCGTTCTCGGGCAAAGACCCGACAAAGGTTGACCGCTCGGCGGCATATATGGCGCGGTATGTGGCTAAGAATATCGTGGCGGCGGGGCTTGCGGAGCGTGCGGAGGTGCAGCTCGCCTACGCTATCGGGGTTGCTCATCCCGTGTCCGTTATGGTAGATACCTTTGGAACCGGCAAGGTCGAGGACGATAGGATATCCGAGGCGGTATGCAAGGTATTCGATCTTCGTCCCGCGGCTATCATAAAGACGCTCGACCTGAGAAAGCCGCAGTACAAGCAGCTTGCAGCCTATGGACACATGGGCAGGGAGGAGCTCGGCGTTGCCTGGGAGAAAACCGACAGGGCAGAGGAGCTTAAAAAGGCGCTAAGAATGTGATTTTTAAAATCCGTTCAGCCTGTATATAAAGGTTGACATAAATTGGTTTATAAAAAAATTTTCCGCTAAGCATACTCCGCTTCACTTCATTCCGAAAGTTTTGCGCAAATTGTAACAAATTGCCATAAGGCAAAACCTCCATGTTGCGCAAAAATTGGCATGCTTAGCGGAAACCGCGTGCGTTTGCGAACGCATACGCATGACTTTTTGAAATTTCATGCGCTGATATTGCGCGGCAAATAGGCTTTTTCTACAGACTTAAACCGTATGGCTTTGCCATGCGGTTCGTTTCTTTATATATTTCTTTCATAATTTGTTTTTTCTTTTCGTTAATAAAACATGATTTTTACATATCCCCAACATTATGCGCACACATTACAGTTTTATAATTACATCAGCAATTGCTTAATACATTATAAGGAGAAGAGATATGGACATTATTTTGAACACGGGTATGACTATTTCCGTTAATACCTCTGCGGCTGCGGAAAAGGTATCGGACGTGCAGGAAACGCAGAACGTCGGGAAGTCGGCTGAAGATTTTCAGACCGAGACTAAGGCAAATTATGATACCGTTGAATTAAGTGATGAGGCGCGCAATTATCTTACAGAAGCGGATAACACAGAAACTGATATATCCTCCGAAATGAATCTCGCCGCCTCAACGGAAGACGACGAGATAACGTCAAGCGACCTTTACAGCTATACCGAAAGCGAGCTTAAGAATCTGCTTGTCAACGGCGATATTACCCGCACGGAATATGATGCGGAAATCGCAAAAAGGTCTGCATCGGTTTCAGTATCGGACGAATAATTATAAAACGTCTTGTTAAAATCAGTAACTTCCGTCCCGCCGCTGAAAAGCGGCGGTAAGCTTGTAGAAAAAGCTTATTTGCCACGCAATGTCGGCGCATGAAATTTCAAAAAGTACATATTTGCCGAATGGCAAATATGTACGGTTTCCGCAGTCGCGCAGAGCGAAACGGAGTGAAGCGGAGCGTGAGTGCGGAAATTTTGAAATTTTTTTAAATAATTAGCCTTAGGTCAACCTTTATATACAGGCTGCCAGCCGCTGAAAAGCGGCTGTTTTTCCGCAAAGCTCGTCATATTTGTCCCAAAACAAGCATATATTCTGACAAAAAGGCTTTTGCTATTAACGGAGGGATATTATGCGTATGATAACTTTTACCAAGAAGAAAATCAAGAGGATAGTTGCCATATCCTCGCTGGCGGCTGCTACTGCCGCGGTCGGTATCGTGGCGATCGTCACTTCGGTGGGAACCCATGCGGCGGAGCGTATGCTCCCCATTTATAATGTGGAGCGCGGTGACAAAAAGATATCGCTCACCTTTGACGTTGCCTGGGAAAACTCAAACACCGACGAGCTTATAGAAATCCTTGACGAATACGGGGCGCGGGCGACGTTTTTCGTCACGGGCGACTGGTGCGATCGCTACCCCGAGGATGTAAGAGAGTTCCACGACGCGGGACACGAGATACAGAACCACTCCGACCAGCACCCGCACGTTGAGGGGATAAATGTCAACGATCTTATCTCCGATACAAGGAGCGCGGCTCAGAAAATAAGCTCCATCACGGGTGAGGAGCCCGACCTTTACCGCGCTCCCTACGGCGAGTATGACGATTCTATGCTGATCACCCTTGAGGGCATGGGGTATAAGGTGATCCAATGGGATGTTGACAGCGTAGACTGGAAGGAGCCCACCCCCGAGGAGATCAAGAACAAGGTGTTAAAGGGAGTGAAGTCGGGCTCGATATTGCTGTTCCACAACGACCTTGACAACACCACGGAGGCTCTGCCGCAGATACTGACGCAGCTCAAGGCGGATGGCTACGAATTTGTGCCTGTAAGCGAGCTTATTTACTGGGACAATTACACGATAGATTCAGCGGGGAAGCAGATACCCGATCTGCAAAGCTCCATAAACCTCACGCCCGAAAAGGTGGAGGAGGTGCTTGCGGGATATTCGGACGAGATAGCGGCGGCAGGTCTGGATGAGGAGCAGATACTTAGGGCTGCCGAGGCGCTTAAGGGCGGCGCGGATATCCCTACGGACATTGCCGCGGAGCTTCCCGAGGATATCAGAGAGGTGATCGCGAAGCTATCGGTCGACGGCGACCACGATCTCGACAGCCTTTCGCCCGCCGCCCTTGCAGCAGAGGAAACAGTGGAGACAGGCGATACAACGACCGCGGAAACCACTGACCCCGATGCCTCTGTTCCGTCAAACCCCGACGCGCCCGAGGAAACAAAGGACGACATTAACGACGTTACCTTTGAGACCGGCGAAACTAACGAGGAGGATACCGTGCTCAAGCCCAATCCTACCGGCAATTCGGGCGGGATCATCGAAAAGTAAAGCATTCCCCCGGCTTTTGTCGGGGGAATTCGGTCTGCAGAAAAAGTACGGCGACGTTGTGTCCATGTGTCCATGTGTCCATGTATCCATGCATCGGAATTTCAAAAAGTCGCGCATTTGCCGAACGGCAAATGCTGCGCGGTTTCGGCTAAGTACGCGCAGTGAGCGAGCGCAGCGAGTGAACGGAGTGTGATTAGCCGAAATTTTGAAATTCTTTTAAATCATTTTATCCTTGTCAACATATATTAACAGATAACTGTCAACATATAAACAATAACTTAAAAGCGTCATAGCCCGGATCAATACTTGAAATTTAGGTAAATTTTCCGCTAACCTTATCTTTTTTAAGTAAATAATCACCAAAAATTTTCTTTGGATTTATCCAAAAAGTCTATTGAAAAGTAGAGCGATATTTGTTATACTATTCTTAATGGGCAAACGCCCAAACGAGCGGCATAAAAATGCCAAATAAATTGAGAGGTAAAAAAATATGAGCTTAGAAATCATCGGACAGAGCATTCCCAATATGCCCTGGCAGGATCGCCCCGAGGGCTGTAAGGACGTTATCTGGCGCTATGACGCTAACCCGATAATTCCCCGCGATCTGCTTCCTACCAGCAACTCCATCTTCAATTCCGCCGTTGTTCCGTTTAACGGCAAGTTTGCGGGCGTTTTCCGCGTTGACGATAAGGAGCGCAACATGGCTATCCATGCGGGCTTCTCCGAGGACGGTCTTCACTGGAACATCAACCCCGAGAAGGTTGAGTGGATCAACGACGACCCCGAGACCGCAAAGGCTAACCCTTGGCAGTACGGCTACGACCCCCGCTGCGTATGGATCGAGGACAGATATTGGATCACATGGTGCAACGCCTACGGCTGGAAGCCCACTATCGGCGTGGGCTGGACAAAGGACTTCAAGGAGTTCCATCAGTGCGAGAACGCTTACCTGCCCTTTAACAGAAACGGCGTAATGTTCCCGAGAAAGATCAACGGTGAGTATGTGATGTTCTCCCGTCCTTCCGACAGCGGTCACACTCCTTTCGGAGATATGTACCTGTCCCGCTCCAAGGATATGGTATACTGGGGCAAGCACAGACACGTTATGGCTCCCGACAAGGGCTGGGAGTCCAAGAAGATCGGCGCGGGTCCTATCCCGATCGAGAC
>CAMWLH010000048.1 GCA_947175045.1 uncultured Clostridia bacterium
GCAGAATACTCCAAGACAAAAGTCCAGATGTGATCGTACTATGCAAGCGATTGATCGGGTATTCCAGAAGCGAGCTGCGGGCGATAAATATTAAGGACAACACACATTCTGGCGATTGGGACATGGATATCCTTGCCGATTGGATGGCAGATATAAATATGGACCTCGGTATAACCGATAAAGAATCCATTCCGCAAGACCGTAAGATTGACGAGATGGAGCTTATTCATTATGAGAAGTACGACTATGTTCTGATTGCCTGCCGGCACGAAACGGATTATTATGATCTCTGCCGCAGGCTTGGGATTGAGGGAAAAAAGGTCAAAGTATGCAAGAGCCGCAGTATCAAGGCGCGTGCTATATGGTACGACGACGTAAAGGCGCAGATTATAGGGAAGGATGATATGGACAATGGAGATGAGTGATTTTGAAACGCCCTGCTATATTCTTGATTTAAAGCAGGTGGAGGAGAATTATCATTCGCTTCTGAACGCTTTCAGAAGAATATATCCTGCTGTTCGTGTAGCTTACAGCTATAAGACAAACTATACTCCCGCTATCTGCTCACTGATAAATAAGCTCGGAGGAATTACTGAGGTCGTATCGCCCGTTGAATATGCTCTTGCTGAGAGGATCAAGGCTGATACCATAATCTACAACGGGGTTTACGGAGATTACCAGCAGCAGTTTATATGCGCTGTAAAGGGTGGAATGGTAAACGTTGATAATTATCGGCAGTTTTCCGCTCTTAAAAGTATAGCAGAATCCACAGGGCAAAGCATAAAGCTGGGTCTAAGAGTGAATATTGATATAGGGAACGGCTATACTTCTAGGTTTGGCGTAAGGGCTGATTCAGAAGATTTTCACTGTATTGTAACCGAATGCGAGAAGTCTGACTTTGTATCTCTTGCAGGATTACATTGCCATGTCAGTTATGCACGTGAGAAAGGCTTTTGGCAAGAGCGAGCTGCTTGTATGCTAAAGACTGCTGAGGGCTTGGAACTTGATTACATTGACCTCGGAGGTAATATGTATGGGAAAATGCCCCCTGATTTCAGCAGGCAGTTCTCAGATGATATTCCTTCGTTTGATGATTATGCTGAGGTGATTGCTCCGCTGTTTTCAAGGGCATATCCCGATGGGCGGATGGAGCTGATACTTGAAGCCGGTACTCCAATAGCCGCAAACGCGATGTCGGTATTATCAAAAGTACGAGATATCAAGATGATTGACAATGAACTATATGCTTTAATGGATTGCAGTGTGTTTGATCTTGGTGGCGCTGCAAATTCTCGAAATGTACCTATTACTATTTACAGTAATAAAGCTACCAATGACGGTTGCTTATCAAGGAATCTATGCTTTGTAGGCTGTACCTGTTTGGAAAATGATATTCTTAGGAGGGGCAGTGATAGTGTACTAAGCGTTGGCGATCTTGTTGAATTTCACAATGTAGGCGCGTACTCCCTTACTATGAATCCCAATTTTATCGAGCCAATCATTCCGATATATACAACAGATGGAGAGTTGGTAAGGCGGAGAGCTTCTTTTGATGATGTGTTTGGAAATTTCACTATTTAGGAGATAGATATATGAAACCTGTTAGAATATTGGTTACCTGCTGTCTTGGTGATTATATGCGCTCTACCATCAAGTGTTACAGAAACAATCCCGATAATAGGGATTTATTTATTGTTGGCTGTGATATGCGGCAGATGGATCATAATTGGGTCGGTGTGGATAAATTCTATCATACTTCGCCCTGCAACAGTGACGATTATATAAATGAATTGTTACTCATATGCAAAATCGAAAAGATTGACATACTAATTCCGTGTCATACCAACGAGCTTGAAAAGCTGGCGCTTTCGCTTGATTTATTTTCATCAATCGGTACCAAAGTGGCTGTTGCAGACGCTTCCTCCTTACACCTGATAAATGATAAGATTAGATCGGCAGCTTTTCTTAAGTATATTTGTGTTGATATGCCAAAATACATTGCTGTGGAATCCTCGGATATGCTTGGCACATTGAATGATGAAAGTTTATTCGATTATTTCCCCAACGGATTTGTAGTTAAAGAAAGGCACAATTGTGGTGGCAGGGGAATGAGGGTATATAAGGAGCAAAATTCCTTTAATGCCGACGATATAGACTATATCCGAGGAATCATAGCTACTGATGGTGGCATCCTTATTCAAGAATATCTCGGTGGGAAAGAATTTACCGTAGATATTATTTCAGATCACGGTGACGTTCTTTATGCCGTGTGCAGGCATAACGAGCTGATGGAGAACGGCGTTGCAAGAATAAGCACCATAGTGAACGACGAAAGCATTATTGAAATCTGCGGGTTTATATGTAAAGCAACGCGATATCACGGCAATATCGGATTTGACATCAGGTGTTCAGACGGAAAGCCGTTTATCATTGATATCAATCCCAGACTTACCGCTACTGTATCTCTCGCAGCCGCGGCTGGTATAAATCTGCCCTATTACGGGTTAAAGCTTGATCTCGGCGAGGAAGTTCCTGTTGACCGTGAGCTTAGATATGGCACAAAAATCGTTCGTAGGATATCCGATACGTTCTATGATTCGGAGGGGAATGAAATTGTCTGACGAGCTTACTCTCGGAATCTATGTACCCAGCTATAAGCGGAGCGATAGGATACTGACATATCATCTGTTTGAAAAATGCACCTACCTCGTGCGAAAATCGGAAGAAAATGCATATCTCGACGCGGGAATATCGCGGGACGACATTTGGGCAGTGGACGATTGTCTTATAGACGACGGTCTGAAAGCGTATTTTTACGCGATAGACAACGCTCCTGAGGATATAGTTGTTGTAGCAGATGATGATATAGAGGATTTTCAATATATGCTCTCCGAGTGCGAGATGATAGGAAAGAATAAGGAAATCATCACATCGGAGATTGAGCGTATCGGACAGATAATGGCTGACCTCGGAATAGGTCACGCATTTATAGGACCC
This sequence comes from uncultured Clostridia bacterium, assembly GCA_947175045.1. GTDB lineage: Bacteria > Bacillota > Clostridia > Oscillospirales > Ruminococcaceae > CAG-115. The sequence continues at coordinate 2,998 of CAMWLH010000048.1, forward strand.
AACGCGATCCCCTATATGTATGATAAGGAGTTCGCCTGGTTTGGCATACCCGGTTCGGTCAAGTGGTACAACAAGTCTGTGTTCAAGGGCAGACCCGATTTGGATGTTTCGGAGAACTTTGATATTGATATTATTCTCCAGGAACTGTTATACAACAGAATAGCGCTCATGCCCAAGTATCTTTATGATAAGGGAAAGATAGACGTTAACGCGGGAGGAAACTCCGCTCGAAAGCGGCAGGACCAGCTTGATTCGATTTCCAATATGCGTATAAAATGGGGTAAGTACTTCCGGTATGATTTGAAAAAGAATAAGCCGAAAATAAATGTTTCAAGATAAAAATATTTTATGAGGCGTTATTTTGCTTGACGTATGCCATTTATTGTGGTATAATAATACTATCAACAAATACCAAATGTTGGTAGAAAGGATGTGCTGCAATGGGATACGCACCAAAAACGAAAAGCGGACACAGCATGTATGATATGTCATCCATGCTGCAGAAGTCAATAAGGAGATGTGATTTTAATCATGCCGGTTATGCCGCCAATGAGTTGTACTGGAGCTACGGCAAGTATTTGTGGAAGCGTCTGCTTGTGATCTCTGCCGAGGACTGCTTCGGTATCATCACCAAAGAAATAGTCGGCTTGAAGATGGCTGACGACATTACGAACGAGGGGCGAAAAGGGGAGGACAAGGACCCGATTTTCGTGGCAAAAGCCATAACGCTTTTATGTACTGCGAGAAAGAACAGGGATGCCTGCTATTTTGCCTGCAACTATATGTGTATTGACAGGCTGATTGACCCTGACAGTATTGAACACGTTGATTTGAATAGCTGCCATCTTGATGATGGGGAGATTCCCGATTGGGTATTCGATATTCATACGCTTAAAGGACGGCAGAACGGAAAGACTGATTTGGATATGACGATTGACGAGCAGAAGGCTCTCACGCCATTACAAGTCAGTCTTTTTGATAATGAAGGCTGGGAACCTTATTATCAACAGGAACGAAAGAAAGGCAGCTTCTCCGAAAAAGAGTGGTTTGATATTGAACGGTTTATAGCCGATGCTCGTAACCGAAAGGTAGATGAAACTATTGAGGCGTTTGAAAACATAGGCGTTTTGGAAGCATTGACGAAAGCCTGCTGCAATGGGATTGGAAGAACAGTTGAGGAGCGGAGGGCATTGGACGAAGCATATAAGCTGTTAAAGAGCCAGACCATAATAAAAGATCATGAGGGCAAGGGAGAGGAGATATGCGCAAAGGCATTGAATGTTTTACAAGCCATTTTCAGTGAACGAAACAATACATATCACTAAACGGATTGTTTCTATGGAATCTATGGAGAGCTTTATAAGAGAGGAAGACTGGTTATGGAAACTAAATCAGATAAGGTAAGAGCTTTGGTCGCCTCTGGCGAATACAAGAAAGCGCTGGCGATAGTTAAAGGATTTCGTATAGGGATTACCAAAAAGCAGCAGGACATGATGACAAGAGCCTATGAATGCATGGTTCATCCCGAGTTTTATAAATCCCTTGGCACAGACGTCGGTGAAGCCGTAAACATCGGTATAGCAGAGCTTCAGGCGCTTTACGGGTAATCTTTATTTATAGATTTTTTCGGAGCTTCCATGCAGTCATGGAGGCTCTTTTTATATCCTTTTGAGAACAGGAAGGTGGTGAAATGGGTAATGAGAAAAATCTGATCCCAAACAGCCAACGAACTCCGAGCGAACGCCGAGAAAACGCAAGAAAAGCGGGAAAGGCTTCAGGAGAAGCGAGAAGGCGCAAACGGGACGCAAAACAAGCTGCAAAGTATCTTCTCTCCATGCCCACCACAGAAGCCACAAAGCGCAATTTGAAGGCAATAGGTCTTGATGGTGAAGAAGATGACACAAATCTTATGGCGCTTATCGCGAGAATGTTCATAAAGGGATTGTCAGGGGATGAGAGAGCAGCTCGGCTCGTGCTTGAGCTTGCAGGAGAGGACCCCAAGAGCAAGATGGAAGCCGAACGGTTTAAGATGGAAAAGACAAGGTTCAAGCGGGAACAGGACGGTCTCGCGGGAAGAAGCGACGCAATCAACGATTGGCTAAAGGCTGTTATGGAAGATGGGAATGTGAACGATGTTGAAAGCGAAGACGAATAGCGCAAGAGAGTTTTTTCAACAGCGCATGCCGTTGTATCGGAACAATCCTCCCTTGTTTTTTAGAGAGGTCACGGGCTTTCGTTCCGATGATTGGCAGCGATCAGCGGCACTTGATCTTGCCGGTTCTCCTAAGGTATCGGTAAAGTCCGGACATGGCGTAGGCAAAACTGCTTTTGAAGCAAATGCCATATTGTGGTTCCTAAGCTGTTTTTCATTCGCAAGAGTTGTAGCAACCGCTCCTACAATGCAGCAGTTGAACGACGTACTGTGGGCTGAGGTAGAAAAATGGCGCTCACGTTCTCCTTTGCTCTGTCAGTTGCTTACATGGACAAAGACCTATGTTTATGTCAATGGCTATGAAAAAAGATGGTTCGCCGTAGCCAAGACTGCTTCAAAGCCCGAAAACATGCAGGGTTTTCATGAGGACAATATGCTTATAGTTGTTGACGAGGCTTCCGGCGTTGAAGATGAGATCATGGAGGCTATTCTGGCAACGCTTTCTGGCGGTAATAACAAACTACTTATGTGTGCCAATCCTACGCGAACATCGGGGACGTTTTACGATAGCCATACGCGGGACAGAGCAATGTACAAATGCCATACCGTATCGTCCCTCGACAGCAAGAGAACGAACAAGGACAACATCTCCGCCTTTATACGAAAGTACGGGGCGGAGAGCAATGTTGTAAAGGTTCGCGTTTACGGTGAATTTCCCACACAGGAAGACGATGTATACATTCCTCTGTTTCTTATTGAAGGCTCTTTTTCAATTGAGCTTGACCTAAAGAAGATAGAGAGGATTTCAATTGGCTGCGATGTTGCCCGATACGGAGATGATGAAACCGTCATAGTCACTAATGTTGACGGCGAAATTTCTATGCCTGTTATAAGAAAAGGGCAGGACCTTATGAAAACGGTTGGCGATTTGGTGATTATATACAGGAAATTGCTTGATAACCACCCAAAATATAAGGGAAAAGTTTATGTGAATATAGATGACACAGGCTTAGGCGGCGGTGTTACCGACCGTCTACAAGAGGTTGCTAAAGAGCAGCGGCTTCATCGCATGGTGATAGTTCCCGTAAACTTCGGCGGAAAGATTCCCGATGAAAAGGCTTCCGCCTATTATTCAAACATTACTACATATATGTGGTCTATTGTTAGGGATATGCTTGAAAGCAGCAAGCTAAGGTTAATCAATGACGATGAGCTTGCTGCACAGCTTTCGATAAGGAAATATACGGTATCGAGCAATGGCAAGATCGAGCTCGAAAGCAAAAAAGAAATGAAAAAGCGGGGAGTAGGCTCCCCAGACAGAGCAGACGCTTTGGCGTTAAGCTGTTACAGAGAAAAGATATTCGATTTGGGAAGTCTTATATAGTATATCGGAAAGGAGAAGCAATGAGCGATATAAGATGGGACGGCTACGTGAATATGCTGAACAAGTACGGCACTGCCAAAGACAGCAGCAGCGCATACAGCTTCTTTGCCGATTGGCAGATAGACGATAATATCCTGACCGAGCAGTACCTCAGTAATGGATTGTTTGCTCGTATCATTGACGCTCCCGCGGAGGAAGCTATAAAGCACGGCTTTTCGCTCAGTATTGATGATAAGAGTATATGCGACTATATCCAGGACGAGCTTGACGGCATGGGATATGAAGATAAATTCTCAACCGCTCTGAAATGGGCGAGACTATACGCGGGTGCGATCATAGTAATGCTTATAGACGACGGAGGCAAACTCGGAGACCCTTTAAACTCCCGCGCGGTAAAGAGCATTGATGATATGTACGTTTATGAGAGGGCAGTAGTTACTCCGAATTACAGCACAGAGTCGGAGTATGGTCTTTCAAAGCCTGTCAGCTATACCGTAAGCAGTGCTGCGGGGTGCTTCACGGTTCATTCGAGCAGATGTCTGGTGTTCCGTAATGGACACGTTCCAGAAAACTGCTCGAACATCAATTACCGTCATTTCGGCATTCCCGAGTATGTACGCATAAAGACAGCGTTAAAAGACGCAGTCATATCTCACAGCTACGCAACAAAAATGATGGAACGCAGTGTCCAGCCCGTACATAAGATAAAGGACCTTGCAAGCCTTTTATCAACCGAGGACGGCGAGGATAATGTTATCCGCAGGCTGAACGTAATAGACGAGGCACGAGGCTTGTTCAACTCAATAGCCATTGACGCGGACGGAGAGGATTACGCCTTTCAGACGTTCAGCTTCAGCGGAGTAAGCGAGATAATAGACGCGACCTGCAATATGTTGTCGGCTATAACCTGCATACCGCAGACCGTATTATTCGGCAGAGCGCCTGCGGGAATGGACGCTACCGGTCACAGCGACTTTGAAAACTACTACAACAGCATTGAGCATATTCAGAAGCAGAATATCAAGGAGAACCTGAGGACAGTTATCAAGCTCATTATCCGCGAGGGACAGCTTAAAGGAGATATAACGGAGGATATCGGCAATTTCAAGATAAAATTCAATCCTCTGTGGAACATAAGCGAGGAGCAGCAGGCACAGATCGAAGCACAGAGATCGTCTGTTGCTTCGCAAAAGGCTGCGACGGCACAGACCTATGTTGATATGGGAGTACTGGACCCTACCGAGGTACGAGAAACGTTAAAGGCGAGCGGTACTTTTGTAACCGATGACAATCTTGACGATGAACTTGAGGAGCAGTTGGATTTGCAGGAGCAGGAGAGCGATATGCCTTTCATGGCGGATTTACCTTTTCAAAAAGATGAATCCCCCTTGACATATGAGGAAAATTCTGATACAATAACATCAGACCCTATTGAAGATCATGATGACGAGGGCAATAGAAATTCGGGAAACTACGGTCATAAGGGCAGAAAAGGTCAGGTAGGTGGCAGCCAGAAGGAAAGTGCTGCTGTAAATCGAGCAAAAGAGCAGTGCAAACAGCTTGTGGGCATGAAAACATCTATCGGAGTTATGGTAAAGAGCGTTGATCCGCACTTTATAAACCGTATGGTGGAGCGAAACGTGTATTTTAAGCCTGTAGTTGAAGCCTTAAAGCGCGGCAAACCGATGAGCGGTAACAAACCCGACAGAAAATTCCTTGTATATCGTGGTACTAAGGTGCTTATCGATACCAAAGGAGGACATATCTGCACAGTAATATACGACAATGAAGCTGACACAGCGAAAGGTGGTAGTAAAAATGCAGGCAGAAAAAATAAAAGAACGCCATAGGGAATGGCTGAGAAAGAACATCGGGATAGAATTTGAAGATATTTATGACATGACAGCCGATGAAAGGGACAAATTCACTTGCAGAATGATGGAGGCAGAGGTCGACGCGGATTATACCGAGGACGAACCTCTTGTTCAGGAAGTCATGGAAATTATCTATGGACCTTGGAAAAAGGTCTGACAACCGAATAAAGCTAAAGCCTCTATGGTTATCCAAAGAGGCTTTAGCTATACAGTGACAGACTTTCCACATTGGGCGGTACGTGTGTATCGCCTTTTTGCATTGCCAAAAGTAGGCATATCTGTAGTTTTGGTGATAGGGTATAACTCAATCCCAAACGGGCAAAACAGTGCCTTTAAGACGTAAACAAGAGGAAACAGAGCCGTATGAACAATAATATAATGCAGCAGACCGTCCGAAAACAGGCAAAGTCGCGTTTTCGCGGCAGAAAAACGCTTAGGTGCAAAGTAGCACTGAAATACAAGCGGAATACCGAGCGGGAGTTTATTCGCATTGTCAATGAGGTAATGGTCGGAATGAAGAAGGAGCTTGACGCGGAGATGAAGAAAATCGTAAAAATCTCCCGACAGGATGGCAAAGAGGTTATTCATTACGACAGCACTTCCGATTTGATGGAAGCGATAGAAAAAGCGTACCGCAAAATAAACAGCAAGGCGGAGATGACGCTCTCCAAGCTGAAAAAGAAGCTCACGGTGCTTGCGAATCTTACCCGAAAGCTAAGCATAGCCGATTGGAAGCGGGTCTGTAAGAAAACGCTCGGTATCGATATAATGACGGATTATTATATGGGAGAGTTTTACAGGACTTCGCTTGCGGAGTGGGTAGACAGAAACGTCGGACTGATAAAATCTATTCCCCAAAACACGCTTGGAGAAATGAAGAAGATCACAAGCAGCGGCTTTCTGGCGGGAAAGACTCCCACGGAGATTGCAAAAGAGATACAGGAAGCGTATATGGTGAACAAACGCAAAGCGCAATTCATAGCGAGAGATCAGATGGCAAAGCTGAATGGAGAGCTTGCAAGGAAGCAGCAGGAGGACGCGGGAGTATCAAAGTATATCTGGAGCACATCGGGAGACGGACGCGTCCGTGAAAGCCACAGAAAGCTTGACAAAAAGGTGTTCAGTTGGAACGACCCACCGATAGTAGATGAGAAAACAGGAAGAAGATGTCACCCTATGCAGGATTACCGCTGTAGGTGCGTTGCGCTTCCTGTTTTTGATATAGAAGCCCTTGATCTGCCGATAGAGAACGGAGGTGAGAACAGTGGAACAGATAAGATGTGACAGCATACCCGTTAAAAAGACGTTTTTCACTCCCGAGGGGTATCTTGTGGATAATCCTATAGTGACAAGGGTTGGCATTTTTGAGTACGCAAAGCCCGATGGAGGTATTCGGCGCGAACTGAGACTTCCCGAAGAAGTGTTTTCCGAGGAAAGTCTTGCGAGCTACGAGGGAAAGCCCATAATCATTACTCACGACGCGGGAAAGGTGAATAAGGATAATGTTGATGAAGAAAGTATAGGCACTATCCTTTCCAAAGGCTATAAGGACGGGAACGCTGTCAGGGCAAAGATAGTTATACACGATACCGACAGCATGAAGCAGTCGGGCTTGAAGGAGCTGTCCCTCGGATATACGCTGGAGCTTGACGAAACCTCCGGTGTATGGAACGGACAGCCCTATGACGCGGTTCAGAAAAACATTCTGATAAATCATCTTGCTCTTGTCCAGGAGGCAAGGGCAGGGGACTCGGCACGTCTAAACATAGACGGCAAAGACAACAAAGGAGGAAATAGCATGACCCGTAAAAAGAAAAGATATGACGCAGACGATCTCGATACCCCTGTACTGCAGGGAGAGGAAAGCTCGCAGGCCGAGGACGATACCGATTTTCGCAACGAAACCGG
>CAMWLH010000049.1 GCA_947175045.1 uncultured Clostridia bacterium
CAGGTAGCCGCTGCCGGTCGCGGTTCCGCTGAAATATCTGTATGTATCGACAAGCTGCGATGACACCAGCGTCACATACATTATTGTGGGTATTATCGCCAGCGCTGTTACCGCGGGGAAGAAAACGGCAAGCGCCGTAAGGTCAGTTTTTTTCTGTTCGTTCATTCAGTTTTTCTCCATTCTGTTGCGAGCTGTTCCGAGACTTTAATTTTTCTTTATTCATAAAGCAGAATACTGTTTTAAGCAGTATCGACATATCCAGGAAATAAGACCAGTTTTCTATGTAGTGGATATCAAATTCTATTCTTTTTTCTATTGAGGTATCACCCCGATATCCGTTTACCTGCGCCAGACCCGTCATACCGGGCTTTACCTGGTGCTTTATCATATACAGTGGCACGCTGTCCTTGAAATTGTCAACATAAAAGGGGATTTCGGGTCGCGGTCCGACAAGGCTCATATCTCCCTTTAATACGTTAAACAGCTGCGGAAGCTCGTCGATGGACAGCTTTCGTATCAGTGCGCCGAAGCGGGTCTTGCGGGGATCGCTGTCGGTGCTCCAGGCGGTCTCGGAGCGGTCGTTGTCCCGCATGGATTTCAGCTTGTACATAACAAATATCTTTTTGTTCAGCCCTACCCGTTTTTGCCTGAAAATCACCCTTCCGCCCATAGTCAGCTTTATCACTATCGCCGAAACGAGCATTATCGGCGACGATAAAATTATCAGCACCAGCGAGCCGACTATATCCGTCGTGCGTTTCATAAATGCGTTTCCTATATTATCCAGCGGAATGCGCCGGATATTCATCATGGGTATCCCGTTTACAACGTCTATCGAGGGGGTGCCCGACATATATTTGTAAATTACGGGAATAACGGAAATTTTTGTGCCGGTAAGCTCGCAAGCCTCGACAATGCGCTTGAGCTCGGTGCTCTCGTCGCCGCCCAGAGCGCAGACTACCTCGTCGTAATTCCGCGCGTCCAGCACGGAAACGATGTCATCATAATTTCCCAGCCATTTGGAACTAAGCGTCCCCTTGGTTCCAACATAACCCGCGCACTCCAGTCCGAGCGACTTGTCCTCAGAAATCGCCGCGAGATACTCTCCAGCGGCTTTGCCGCTCCCCACAAGAAGAACAAATTTCTTGTTGTAGCCGCTGCTGCGCGCGTTCTTTAAAACTTTGCGAATGATAAAACGCTTAGTGGCGACTATTAACAAGTCAAGCACAAGGAATATAAACAGTGCCCATCGGGAAAAATTGAAGAGGTGGATTATGTAGAGCATGGTGATCATCATGATCCCGTCAACTATAAACGCCCTCACGAGTTTTCCCAGCTCGTGAGGGAATGATTTTGTCCTGAAGGAGTCATAAAGACCCATGCACCCGAATGTGATTATCTGCACGGGCGCAAACAGAATTGACAGCTTTATGTAATCGATAAGCGGGAAATTTTCCCTGAAATCCAGCACATGAAATACCAGCAGGTAAGAAAGAGTGACGGCTGCAAACGCTGCTGCGGCGTCGGTGATTACATTAAGCCTGTTAAACAGCTTTTGGTTTTCCTTTATCATTTAACAGCCCTTTCTGTGACGGCACCGTCCGACGTTAATGTTTTCAGATGGTGCAACGATATACTTGTGATGTTAAAAAATTCCAAAAAATTTTGCTGATACACAGACGTCCAGTATTAGTATAACACAAATCGGATTTTTATGCAACAAAAAAAGCGGTTTTCCCATTATTTTTTATCTTTCGCCAAAATCCGCCTGTTTTTCGGTGCGGTTTTGTTCAGAATTTCAAAAATCTTTTAAATAATTTGCTTTCGGTCGGCATAATTCAAAAGCATATTTTCGGCGCCGCGGCGCAAAATAATTCAAAGCCTGTACGCTCTTATTATGAGGAGCGGCAGACGACTTTCGCCGTAAAAGGCGCGGAATGAAAGGAAGTGTAATAATGGAACAATATCTCTGCCCCTGCGGATATCTTTATAATGAGGAGCTCGGATGTCCCTCGGAGGGAATCGCCCCCGGAACGAAATTCGAGGATATACCCGACGACTGGCACTGTCCCGTATGCGGGCTGACAAAGGATTATTTCGGCTCGCGTGAGGAGATAGAGGAAGCGGTCGAGTAAAACCGTTTCGCTTTATTTGTCTCCATATGACCGAATCCCGCTGTCCTGAACGGACGGCGGGATTCGGAATTGGAGGATTTGATATATTAAACAATTGTGTGGTTATCTAAAGATACGGCAAATACGGCAACGCGATGTTGACGCGTCGGAATTTTCACGGAAAATTCCGATCGGTTCCCGCGATCGCGCCTGCGGGAATTTTGAAATTCTTTTAAATAATTTGCTTCTTGTCAAGATTTTATATACAGTCTGAATTTATCAAAGCTGTTTTATCTGTACATATTGTACCACATATAACCAAAAAAATCAACATCTATGACAGGATTGTAACCAAATCCGTAAAACTGTCATTTTTGTGTAACTATTTCGGCGTTTTTGTAACCGTTTTGTAACCTTTTTGTAATTAAACCGTAACCAGTATGAAAAAAAGTTGAAAAATTTAAAAAATCCCTGTTCAAACGCTTGAAAATGTGATATACTGATATAAGTTATATAGTAGAACAACGACTGTGATATGGGAGAAAAAGGAATTTATGGTATATCTTGATAACGCCGCCACCGCAAAACCCTGTGCGGAGTGTGTGGAAGCGGTCGTTAAGGCGGCGGGAGAGCGATTCGGCAATCCCGGCTCGCTGCATGGAATGGGGATAGCGTCGGGGCAGATAGTGAGCTCCGCAAAAAAGACGATACTCGCCGCACTTGGCGGAGGAACGGCGCTCGAGGGGGAGGTGCTTTTCACCTCTGGAGCTACCGAAAGCAATAATACGGCGATCTTGGGCACTGCGGAAAAATACCGCAGAAACGGGAAAAAGGTCGTTACAACCGCGATAGAGCATCCCTCGGCAGCAAAAGCGATCGATCTTCTTGAGGCAAGGGGATACGAGGTCGCGAGGCTCGCCCCGAAGGACTATGAGGACTTTGAGGGAGCGTTGGCGGACGCGGTCGGCGGTGACACTATGCTGGTGAGCTGCATGGCGGTCAACAACGAAACGGGCTACGCGGTGGACACGGCGCGGCTGTACAAGCTGATAAAGCGGGCAAATCCGCAGACGATAGTACATATAGACGCGGTACAGGGATTTCTTAAAATGCCGTTAGAGGGCGATCTGATAAGCGTTTCGGGGCATAAGATTCACGCTCTTAAGGGAGTGGGAGCGCTTTATGTAAAAAAGGGAATACGCGTGGCGCCGCTGCTGGTGGGCGGCGGGCAGCAGAAAGACCTGCGGTCGGGCACGGAGACGGTGGAGCTTATCGCGGGATTTGAGGCGGCGGTAAAGGCGTACCGAGGCGACAAGGAGCGCTTTGCGCGGCTTAAGGCGCGGCTGCTGGACAACCTGGCGCAGATGAGCGGTATACGCGTAAATTCGGACGAGAAATGTATGCCGAATATAATAAATTTCAGCGTTTCGGGAGTGCGCTCCGAGATAATGCTGCACGCGCTGGAGGAAAAGGAGATATATGTTTCAAGCGGCTCCGCCTGCTCAAGGGGAAAAAGGAGCGGGGTGCTCGCGGCGTTCGGCGTTTCGGATAAGGACGCGGACAGCGCGGTGAGGGTATCGCTGTGCGCCGACACAAGCGAAGATGATATTGATTTTCTGTGCGAAAGTATCAAAGCCAACATTGAAAGGTTCAGAAGATAAAGCAGCACGCACCAAGAGCAACGCACTCCAAGAACGACATAAAGTCCACGCATGAATTTCAAAAAGGTCGAGTTTGCGGACGCAAACGAAGACCGGTTCCCGCAGTCGCTCGCAAGGAGCGAACGTAGTGAGCGACTGAGAGTGAGTGTGGGAATTTTGAAATTCTTTCAAATAACCTGCTCCTCGTCAACACATCAATCGGGAAGCAAAAGCAAGGTCGAGTTTGCGGACGCAAACGAAGACCGGTTCCCGCAGTCGCTCGCAAGGAGCGAACGTAGTGAGCGACTGAGAGTGAGTGTGGGAATTTTGAAATTCTTTCAAATAACCTGCTCCTCGTCAACACATCAATCGGGAAGCAAAAGCAACGTACGCCAAGAGCGGCATAAAGCCCACGCAGGAAATTTTCCGCAAGCCGCCGGGAAAGCGCAGTTGAGCGCAGCGAAACGGAGCTTCCCCGGCGAGCTAGCGCCAACGACACAAAGTGCCGTTGGCAGCGGTGCGAAAAATTTCAAATCAAAATAAGGGGTATTCATGAAAGAGATAGTTATGGTAAAATACGGAGAGATAGCTCTCAAGGGCGACAACAGGAACGTTTTTGAGAATATGCTCCAGAAGAATATAAAGAATAGGCTTAAAAAGGTAGGGCGGTTTGATTATTACCGCAAGCAGTCCACGATATATATCACGCCGTTGGAGGATATAGACATAGGGCTTGTGGTGAAGAAGCTGGGATATATTTTCGGCATAGGAGCGATACAGCGCTGCGCAGTGTTCCCAAAGGACTTTTCCGCGGTGGCGGCGGGGGCGAAGGAGTATCTGAGCTCCGCGCTGGAGGGAGCAAGGAGCTTCAAGGTGGAGGCAAAGCGCGCGGACAAGACGTTCCCGCTGAATTCGCCGCAGATACAGCAGCAGCTCGGCGACGTGGTGTCGGAAGCGTTCCCGCACCTTAAGGTGGACGTGCATGATCCCGAGATAACCGTGCGGTTGGAGATACGCGACAACGGGGCATATCTTTCGGCGGAGCGGCTGACGGGCGCCGGCGGAATGCCGGTGGGCAGCAGCGGAAAGGCTCTGCTTATGCTGTCGGGGGGGATCGACAGCCCCGTGGCGGGTTATATGATGGCAAAGCGCGGGCTGGTGGTGGACTGCATTCATTATGTGAGCCCGCCGTATACGTCGGAGAGAGCGCGAATGAAGGTCGAGAAGCTCTGCGAGGAGCTGACGAACTACTGCGGGGATATAATATTTTATTGTGTTCCATTTACCGAGATACAGGAGAAGCTGCGCGACAACTGCCCCGAGGAGCATTTCACGGTGCTTATGCGGCGGCTGATGGTGAAGATCGCGAATAAGATATGCGCTAGGGACGGCTACGGCGCGATAATCACGGGCGAAAGCGTGGCGCAGGTGGCGAGCCAGACCCTTTCCGCGCTGTACTGCACCAACGCCGCGGCGGAGTTCCCCGTGTTCCGCCCCGTTATCGGAATGGACAAGATAGAGATAACCGAGATATCGCGCAAAATAGGGACGTATGAAACGTCCATAATGCCCTACGAGGATTGCTGCACGGTGTTCTCGCCGAAGCACCCGCGCACCAAGCCGCGGTACGAGGATATACTGGCGGCGGAGGATGGCTATGATTTCACCGCGCTGGTTGAGGAAGCCGTAGCGAAAACGGAGGTCAAGCGCTTTAAATACGGAGAGGAAACCGTTCTGCTGGATTGATATGAATGATTATGAGATGATCCTTGAAAATATTTCCACGCTGTCGCGGGATATCATAAAATTGTGTGCCGATAACGGCTTAAAGGTATCGGCGGCGGAAAGCTGCACGGGAGGAATGATCTCCGCGGCGCTGACGTCGGTAGCGGGGAGCTCCGCGGTGATAGAACTGGGGATCTGCGCTTATTCCAACAGGATAAAGCGTGAAGTGCTCGGCGTTTCGGAGGAGACCTTAAGGGAGCACACCGAGTACAGCGTGCGCTGCGCCGAGGAAATGGCAAGGGGAGCGACGCGGCTCGCGGGAGCGGACCTCGGGGTATCCACCTCGGGTATCGCGGGACCCTCGGGCGCGACGGACAGCGACCCCGTGGGGACAGTGTATATAGGGTATGCCGACAGGGACGGCTCATTTGCGGCAAGGTATCTTTTTAAGGATACGCCGTGCGGGAGCCGCTCGGTGCGTGATTATATACGCGCGTTGTCAACGGAAAAGGCACTGGGGATATTAAAGCTGAAAATTGAAAATAAATACAGATAATATAACGGAAAGGGGAATTATAAATGCCTTATTTAGAGCCCGAGAAACCAAAGAAAAAGAAAAAATCCGCGTCGTCAAGAGATATAGCGCTTGATAAGCTGGATTTCTATACTCCCCCCAAGCCCAAGGGCAAAAAGGAGGACAAGATAAAGGGCAGACCCAAGAACATATTCGTGCGCTTTGCCGAGGCTGCGTTCCCGCAGAAGAGCGACAGCGCTATGGAAAAGACGCGCAAGATAATCCTGATATTCGCGATAGCGATATTCGCGGGCACGCTTATCTTCCTGATAAATCAGCTTGTGGGAATGCAGGAGGGCGGCAATCTCAATCATGAGATAGCGAACTTGGCAGGCTCGCCGCCCGCAACGATGGATATAGATATGAGTTATCAGCCGTTCAGCACCTTCGGAATGTCGGTAGAAGTAGTTGACGAGACCGAGGAGATAGACGTAACGCCGGTAGTCAACACTCCGCTGAGCATAGATTTCGACGCGCTGATGGAGGTCAACTCCGACACAAAGGCGTGGATAAAGATAACGGGTACGCCGCTGAATAACGTCATAGTCGGCACGGACAACGATTCGTATTACATCGACCACGACTTCTACGGTAACGAGTCCATTTCGGGCACGATATTCTCCTCCCGCCGCAACAAGTGGGACGGCACGGACGAAAATATCATACTTTACGGGCATAATATGATAAGCGGCGAGTTTTTCGGCTACCTCGGGCATTATGTCCCGAAGGACACCAGCAGAGAGCCCTGCGCGTTCTATAAGGTGCACCCGACGCTGATGATAGCCACACCCGACGGCGGCAGCGAGACATACAAGATATTCGCGGGAATGCTGGCGAATACGCAGTCGCAGTACGGCGAGGTGTTCAATTACACCTCCAAGACGAAATTCCGCGACAAGGACGATTTCAATAATTATATTCTGGAGATAATGGACAGAAGCTGGTTTTTCACCGACGTTGACCTTACCTACGGAGATCAGCTCGTTACGCTGTCCACCTGCCTGTGGCCGCTCGGCAAGAACGTTGACACGCGCTGGGTGCTTTTCGCAAGAAAGGTGAGACCCGGGGAGAGCGAATATGTCGATGTTTCCAAGGCGGAGCGAAACTATTATGCGAAATTGTTTGACTACTATTATGATATCATAGGTACACAGTGGTATGGAAGCACCTGGGACAGATCTAAGCTGCTGAGTTACTAGAGTAAGCCAAAGGCATGGACCGCAAAGAGCGACATAAAGCTCACGCAAGAATTTCAAAAAGGTCGAGTTTGCGAATGCAAACGATGACCGATCCCCGCAGTCGCGTGAAGCGAAGCGGAACGTGAGTGCGGGAATTTTGAAATTCTTTTCAATAGGGGGAAATATGGCTAATTTTGTTAAAAAAGAGAACGTGTTTATCCGTATGGCGAAAAACCTTTTCCCGCAAAAAGGCGATACCGTTACGGAGATATTGCGGAAGATAATTTTTATGGGAGCGGGAATAGTGCTGGTGGTCTCGGTGGCTATACTGCTCGTTACGGCGGGTAATAAGGTGGCGGATACCTCGGACAACAACTCGCTGTCCAATCTGTATCACGGAACGGCGAGCGGAAGCACGGCGGTCGAGATAGATACCACCAGGCGCGAGGAGCTTAAAAAGGAGTACCCCGAGGTGCTTGAGGAGTTCCTGCCGCTGCTGGAGATAAACGAGGACGTAGTGGGCTGGATAACCATCAGCAACGACAACAACACTCTTCTGGATTATGTGGTGATGCAGACGGATAACAACGATTATTATCTGGATCACAACTATAAGGGAGAGGAGAGCATTTCGGGCGCGGTATTCGCCGATTATCATGAGCCGATAACCGCGGAAAATCAGCCTGCCAATATCGTGCTCTACGGGCACAATATGATGTCGGGCGAGTATTTCGCGCCGCTGATCCGCTACAATAACTATCACAGTGCCGGTTACGGTCTGGATTACATCAAAAGCTATCCCACGATAACGTTCAGCACGCTTTATAAGAAGTCCACCTACAAGATATTCGCGGGAATGCTTATAAACACGCGCAAGGAAGAGGGCACCCCGATATTCAACTATATAAGGTACCGCAACTTCGATACCAAGGGTGAGTTTGACGATTTCTGCGCGAACATTCTTGATCGCACGACGTTTATAAATCCCGATGTTAATCTGAAATACGGAGACAATCTGCTTACGCTGTCCACCTGCTCATTGCAGTACGATCAGGAAAGACAGATCCGCTGGGTGATCTTTGCGAGAGAGGTTCGCGAGGGCGAAAGCGAGGAGGTCGACGTTGACAGCATTTACGCTAACCCAGACCCGCTGTACTTCGATTATTACTACGATATCACCTACAACGACGACGGCTGGGACGGCAGAAAGTGGCCCGCGGAGCTTATTCAAGGGTATAGCTACTAAAGGCAAGAGCAACTTATAAAAATATGCGGAAAATTTCAAATTAAAATAGGAAAGGAACTGACATGGCTGAGATGGATATGGGGATCGCCCCCAAGAAAAAGAAAAAGCGCAAAAAGAAAAAGCAAAGCCTGTTTATGAGTATCGTAACGGGGCTTCTGCCATGGAAGGGCGACTCGGTAACGGAGATATTCAGAAAGATAATTTTCCTGGCGGCTCTGGTCATTCTTGTGGTTGCCGTGGTGGTCATCGCGATGAATTTTCTTCAGTACAGCGAGCTGGAAAACGACGCGGCGGTTGGCGAGAACGGCGAAAAGACCGCCACCAACGCCTATCTGGTTGAGCTTAAGAACCAGACGCCGACCAACGAGCAGATAGATCAGATGCCCGAGGGGTCGATAAACGAGAAATACGCGGCGCTCTACGCGGCGAACAACGACTTCATCGGCTGGGTGAGCATAAACGGAACAAACGTGGACTACCCCGTTATGCAGACGGAGGACAACGACTACTATCTGCACAGGGACTTTGATGAGAATTACGACTTTGCGGGAACGATCTTCACCGATTACGAGGGGCGCATAGGACCTGACGAGATGCCCAACAATACCATTCTCTACGGTCACAATATGCTGTATAAGTATCAGTTTTCCGCGCTTTCAAACTATATCAACAATATAGATTTCCTCAAGATGTCCCCGATAGTGGATTTCAACACCCTCTACAAGGACAACAAGTACAAGATATTCGCGGTAATGAAGCTGAATACCGCCGAGGAGCACGGCGAGGTGTTCGACTACACAAGCCATGTTTATTTCAACAGCCAGTCAGAGTTTTTCGACTTTATCTGTGAGGCTATGGACAGGAGCATTTACGAAACAGGTGTTGATATCGAGTACGGCGACGAGATACTCACGCTGTCCACCTGCGACGGCTCTATGGGCTTCGATGACGCGCGCATAGTCGTTATGGCGCGAAAGGTAAGGGAGAACGAGTCTCCCGAGGTGGATACCGACAAGATAGCGCGCAAGACCAGCGTAAAGTACTTTGAGGCGTATTACGACGTATACGGAATGACATGGACGGGAAGAACCTGGGACGTTTCGCTTGTTAGGGGACTTGAGGAGTACCTCCGCGAGAACGGTCTGTGGGACGAGCCCGCGTAATGGCGTTAGGGAGTTAACATGAAGCATATTTCACTTGTTAAAATTATTGTCGCGCTGTGTATCTGCAACGCATATGTGTTTACCTGCGGAGTAATGGGCGTTGTGGGCGACGGAAAAAGCGCGGTGGACAGCAGCCCCGAGGGCGTTATGGGCGGTGAGAGCTACGACCCGTCGGGCACGGACGAGGCTCCGCCGAGCGGCGTGGGTACTGTGGACTTTATCGTCCCCGACGCGGCGCAGACCGAAACAATGCACTTGCAGGAACTGCACTTCGCCGCTCCCGGGCTTGCGAACAGCCCCGTGCAGAGCAGCTACGATCCCGAGGAGGATACCGAGCCGCCGATAATAGATACATTTGACGCGATAGCTCCCGTTGAGGAAACGGACGAGCCTATACATATCGGAAATACCTATGAGCCGGAGGACGAGCCGCCTGCGACCACTCCCGCGGCGACCACGCCTGCGGCAACTACCGCGCCGGCTACTACGCCCGCGACCACTCCGCAGACTACCCCCGCTGTCACACCCGAAACGACGCCGCCCACGACCGCGGCGACTCCCGCAAGCACCCCGCAGACTTTCCCCATGG
>CAMWLH010000050.1 GCA_947175045.1 uncultured Clostridia bacterium
CCCGACGAGGAGCCCGCGCGTTTCAGCGAGATACTCGGCGAGTGCCGCTGCCTGCCGACAAATTTCACGCGCGATGTTATAATGAAGGCTCCGAGCAGCGATATAATGAATTCCATGACGAGGAGTATCCTCACCCTCGCTTCATATGACGAAGATCTGTTGGCGGGCGGGCTTGCGAACAGCCTGCGGCAGTGCGTTATGCTTATAGCGCGCTTCCCCATGCTCGCCGCCTATGCGTATCACGCGTATAATCACTATGAAAATGACGACAGTATGTATATTCACCGCCCCGATCCCTCGCTGTCCACCGCGGAGAATCTGCTGATGATGCTGCGCCCCGATAAGGAGTACACCGAGCTTGAAGCGCGTGTTCTGGATGTGGCGCTTATGCTGCATATGGAGCACGGCGGCGGAAATAATTCCACCTTTACAACGCGCGTAGTCACGTCCTCCGGGTCGGACACCTATTCCACCATGGCGGCGGCGATGTCCTCGCTGAAAGGACCGAAGCACGGCGGTGCGAATATAAAGGTTATGGAAATGATTCAGAATATCCGCGAGAACGTCAAGGATATCCACGATAAGGACGAGATCTATTCCTATCTTTCAAGAATGCTCAAGGGCGAGGTTTTTGATAAAAAGGGACTTATCTACGGTATGGGACATGCGGTATATTCGCTTTCCGACCCGCGCGAGCGTGTGTTCAGAGGATTTGTTGAGAAGCTGGCGGCGGCAAAGGGACGCGACGAGGATATGGCGCTGTATGAATACATAGAGGAAGCCGCGCCCAAGCTGATAGCCGAGCAGCGCAAGATAATGAAAGGCGTAAGCCCCAACGTGGACTTTTACAGCGGCTTTGTGTATGATATGCTGGGTATCCCCGCAGAGCTTTACACCGCGATATTCGCGATAGCGAGAATAGTGGGATGGAGCGCTCACCGCCTGGAGGAGCTGACCTCCGCGGGCAAGATCATCAGACCCGCCTATATGAGCGTAATGAAGCAGAGATAATATGTAATGGGCGAACCGCGCGGTTCGCCCATTTTATGAATGTGCTCCTATTCCGATCTTTCAAAGTATCGGCAGTCGGAGCTTGACGGGCAGCCCGCGTGGGTAAGATCGTCGAGGGTACACAGTCCGTCCTTTTGCCAGCGGCAGCACTCGCTGCACATTATCATGTTCATACCGCGCCTCCGCTAAAAAATAATCTCGTTTATATTTTTAGCGCAAACACGGTATTTATTCTGCAAAAATACGATTGACAAAACCTGGTGATAGTTGTATAATATTAGTGATAAGTATACTGCGGCGTAAAGTCGCCGCGTTAAGGCGCGGAAAAATCGCAGCGGCATTATGCTAACGCGGGGTAAATTCAAAAAGGTCGAGTTTTCCGAACGGCAGGCGATGACCGATTTTCGCAGCCGCGTGAAGTGAAGCGGAACGTGAGTGCGGGAATTTTGAAATTTTTTAAATCATTTGCTTCTCGTGAACAACACTTGACCGCGCCACTGCTCGGATAAACACCGAATTAAATTTTGAGCTTGGCAGTATATGAGAGGATAGGTAGAATGAACTTTATAATACGGATACTTAATTTATTTGTAATGACATTTGTGCTGAACGCATCGCTGTTTATGAGCGAGCTGAACGTATGGGTGGGGGTAGCGGTAATGCTGGCGGCGGGAATTTATTTCATGGCTTACAATATCTTCCCCACGCTGAAAAGATATCCATCGTTTAGGCTTAAGGTGCTTGGCGACGGTGCGGAGCTGCTGCTGATGTTCTTTATAACCACGATAGCCTCGCTGCCGCTTGTGATAGCGGGATTGATCGGCACGATAGGCGGAAGGCTTGATATACCCGTGTATGTGGTGTATTGCGTGATTTTCGCGGTAGGGGAGCTTGTGCTGTTCTGGAACGGGATTATCAGGGTGTATCTGACCTCGGTGCAGCTAGGGATACGCTATCGGGTGCTGGGAGTTGTACTAGGATTTATTCCCATAGCAAACCTTGTAATGCTGATGATAATTTATGTTAAGGTAAGACAGGAGTGCCGTCGTGAGATCGCGCTGGATAAGCGGGACAAGAGCCGCGCGGCGGACAAGGTGTGCGCCACAAAATACCCGATCTTGCTTGTCCACGGGGTATTTTTCCGCGACAGCAAGCTGCTTAATTACTGGGGGAGAGTCCCCGCGGAGCTGGAGAAGAACGGCGCGGTTATATATTACGGCGAGCAGCAGTCCGCCTCGTCGGTTTCCGAAAGCGCCAAGGAGCTTGCGGAGCGTATAGAGAAAATAGTTAAGGATACCGGCTGTGAAAAGGTGAATATAATAGCTCATTCAAAGGGCGGGTTGGATTCGCGCTACGCGATAAGCAGGCTCGGCAGCGGAAAGTATGTGGCGAGCCTTACCACGATAAACACGCCGCACAGGGGCTGCCTTTTCGCGGAGTACCTGCTCGGAAAAGCTCCCGAAAAGCTGGTAAGGACTATCGAGAACACCTACAACGCGGCTTTCCGTAAGCTCGGCGACCCGAATCCCGATTTTATGGCGGCGGTCAAAAACCTCACCAACAGCTTTTGCGAGGAGTTTAACAGGGAAGTCCCCAACGTTGAAGGCGTAATGTATCAGAGCTTCGGCTCAAAGTCTGCGAGAGCGCGCAGCGGGCGGTTTCCGCTGAATGTGTCCTATCCCGTTGTGAAAAAGTTCGACGGAGATAACGACGGGCTTGTTGCGCTGACCTCGGCGGAGTGGGGCGAGAAATTCACGCCGCTTTACCCCACGGGAAACCGCGGCATAACTCACGCGGATGTTATCGACCTGAACCGCGAGGATTTTAAGGGCTTTGATGTTCGGGAGTTCTATGTGCAGGTAGCGGCGGAGCTGAAGCAGAGGGGCTATTGACGAGGTGATTACGTTTGAAGAGCTGTATGAAATTGAAACGGTCAACGGAATCGTTTTAAAGAGGGATTGGGATAAGATAACGGAAATTTACAGCTTTGATTTAGATATTTAGCAGTATTATCCCCGTGAAAGTCAACAGCGACATTTCGCCCACGCAGGAAATTTTTCTGCGGGAGCCTGTGAAAACGGAGCAAAGTTTTGCGCAAATATCATGTTGCTGTCTGCGGTATTTTGTGACATTTTGCGCAAAACCTCGTGAAGTTTTCGCGGGCGGGTCGCGGGAAATTCTTTTTAATCGGGAGGACGTATGTATCTTTATCATTATTATGACAGTTCACGCGCGCCGTTTCTGAATCTGTCCGATCTGCCGCGGGAGAGGGCGGAGGAACTTCTTGATGGGATAAGACGCGGCAATCCCTCGTCGCAGGCGGCGAAACGCCACTCGGAATATGTTGCTGACAGGCTTTATTATGAGAGTATAATGCGGGAAAAATTTTCGGAGCTTGGCGGAATAAGAACGCGGAACGCGCCGCATTATATGGTGGTGGGGGAGTGCGAGTGGCTTTCGAGCTGGTTTGAGAACAGCGCTTTTATTAAAATATCGGTTTCAGAATTTGATCTGAGGATAATCTCTTTTACTTACGGGGATTCCCATCCGACGTTCAGTCCGCGAGTAAACGACGGTTTGGAGTACCGCAAGCGGCTTTACGACTACGGGGGCATATTGGAGATGATAGCGAAGTATGGAATGCCGCAGGATAATGAGTACGGGAATGTGCGCTATATCGAGGCGCAGATTTGGAGCGACGAAACGATAGACAGGTACAGACAAGGCGTAAAATAAGTTATGAAAATAAAGCAGTGAAAGCAAACATCAGCGCCGCGTAGGCGGAGTGGAGCTTTTACGGCGGATTGTGGGAAAATTCAAATTGAGATAAGGGGTTAAAATGGCAGAGAAAAATATTAATATGGACAGCACCGAGCAGCTTCGCGCTGTTTTCGGTAATTTTGACTGTAACGTAAATCTGATACAGAGGGCATTCGGAGTTACGATTTTCAGCCGCGGAAGCGACGTGAAGATAACGGGCGACGAGAAAGACGTTCAAAAGGCTGAAAAGGCGATGAACACACTTGCCGGAATGCACAGCCGCGGTGAGGCTATAGTGGAGCAGAGCGTGCGTTACGCGATAGCAATGGTTGAGGACGGCAGCGAGGTAGATATCGCGCAGATGTCCTCGGATTGCGTGTGCGTTAGCTATGCGGGAAAGCCCATCAAGCCGAAAACGCTTGGTCAGAAGAAGTATTGCGATATGATACGTAACAACACGATAACCTTCGGCGTGGGACCCGCGGGCACGGGAAAGACATATCTTGCGGTAGCGCTGGCGGTAACTGCGTTCAAGGCACATCAGGTGCAGCGGATAATTCTCACCAGACCCGCCGTGGAGGCGGGTGAGAAGCTGGGTTTTCTGCCGGGCGATCTGCAAAACAAGGTAGACCCATATCTGAGACCGCTCTACGACGCGCTTTTTGAGATGTTCGGGCAGGAGAGCTTCGCGAAGCTCCAGGAGCGCGGAACGATAGAGGTAGCGCCGCTCGCGTATATGCGCGGTCGTACTCTCGACGACAGCTTTATAATACTGGACGAGGCGCAGAATACTACCCGTGAGCAGATGAAGATGTTCCTGACAAGACTGGGCTTTAACTCGAAGATGGTCATTACGGGAGATATCACGCAGATAGACCTGCCCGAGACGAAAAAATCGGGGCTGATAGAAGCGCTGAAGGTGCTGAAAAACGTGGAGGATATCGCGCAGAACCGTTTCAGCGAAAAGGACGTTGTGCGCCACAGATTGGTGCAGGATATCGTCAAGGCTTATGACGAGTATCAGGGAAGCTCCCGCAGGGATAAGGGCACATGGAAAAGCTGACAGTGCTGCTGCTTTTGTTTTTGTCGGGATTTGGCTCGGCGGAGCCGTATTTTGCGGAGTTGGACAGGCTTTTCTTGGAGAGTCCCGATGACAGCTTTCTGTTTGAATTGGAGGACTGTCTTAAAGACCTACGAGGGCACTGGGCGCGCGTATCGGAGCGTTTTGCGGCGAATATTGGCGATGACATAAAGAAGTTTGGCAGGGAATTGTCGGGCGGAGTACAAGAATTTTTTGACGAGAATGTAAGCACGGGAAAGATAACGCTCAGGGAATTCGGCAGAATGGGCTATAAACTCTGGCTGCTTCTTTCCGATCTGAATATCGAAGTTGACAGCGATCCTTACGTTGTTCTCTGCTACGCTGACGAACCGCTGGATTACGGCGACGAAAAGCAGAGCCTCGAGCTGTACAGGTACTTTTTTGATTTTTACAAGGAGAGCTCATGAAAATCTATATTTTTTTAAGCGACGAGCAGGATAAAATTCCGATACCCGAATATGCGGAGCGTTTGATTGAGGACTGTACCCGCGAAGCCCTTTCCGAAGAGGAGATAGACGAGGACGCGGAGGTTTCTGTAACGTTCGTTGACAACGAGCGTATACGGGAGCTGAACGCGGAGTTCCGCGAGATCGACAGGGAGACCGATGTGCTGTCTTTTCCCATCGGTGATGAGGAGGGATTTGAGGTCGACCCCGACAATGACGCGATAATTCTGGGAGATATCGTGATATCGCTTGAAAAGGCTCGAGAGCAGGCTGAGGAGTACTCCCACAGCTTTAAAAGGGAGCTGGCGTTTCTGATAACGCATTCGCTGTTCCATCTGATGGGCTATGATCATGTTAACGGCGGCGAAGAGGAAAGGATTATGTTCTCGAAGCAGGAGAGAGTTCTTGAAAGGCTCGGGATAACTCGCGGTGAGGGGCAATGAGGGCTTTTTTCAAGGGATTTGCCTATGCGGGGCGCGGGCTGGCTCTGGCTTTCCGCGAGCGGAATTTTCGGTTTCATTTATGCGCGGCGGGATTTGTGAGCTGGTTCGCGGTGCGCTTTTACGAGCTTACCCGCGCGGAGTGGGCAATATTGCTGCTGACCTTCGGAGCGGTCATGGGGCTTGAAGCCGTCAATACCGCTCTGGAGCACCTTGCGGATAGGGTAACGCGCGAGCGCGACGAGCATATAAGGCGTTGTAAGGATTGTGCAGCGGGTGCGGTGCTTGTCGCGGCGATTTTCGCTGTGGGAGTAGGTGCGGCGCTGTTCTGGGACTTGGAAAGATTCGCCGCGATAGCGGAGCATTTCACGTCGGAACCGTGGAGAATATTGGCGCTCGCAGCAGCTCTTGCCGTAGCCGCCGCGGTGGTTTTCGGAATAAAAACAAAAAAATAGCCCCCAAAGCAATTCGGGATTTGGCTTGCAGAAAAAGTTATAGTAGCATAACGCCCACGCAGCGGAATTTCAAAAAGGTCGGGTTCGCCGAACGACAAACGATGATCGATTCCAGCAATCGCGCGGAGCGAACGCAGTGAGCGGAGCACGCTTGCGGGAATTTTGAAATTCTTTTAAATCATTTAATTCTTGTCAACATGACTTAACAGCATGATAGACGAGATCAACACTATATATACAGGTGAGTCCCCGAAGAAATTCGGGATTTTTTTGTGATATTTTGTTATTTCGGGAGTCTTATGTATGAGGGGGTGAAACGGTGGAGGATTTTGAGCGGCTGTATATTGAGTATTTCGGCGACGTTTTCCGCTACTTGCGCGGACTGACGGCAAACGAAGCCCTTGCGGAGGAGCTGACGAGCGAGACTTTTTTCAAGGCGATGAAGTCCGTTAAGGATTTCCGCGGGGACTGCGACGTGCGTGTGTGGCTGTGCGAGATTGCGAAAAACAGCTATTTTAGCCTGCTGAAAAAGCGCAGGCGGCTTACGGAGCTCAACGAGGCGGAGCTTATCCCCGACGAGCGCGACATAGCCAAAATGACCGAGGACAAGGACACAGCCTTTCGGCTCCACAAGAGCCTTCACGGGCTGCCCGAGCCCTACCGCGAGGTGTTCACGCTGCGCGTGTTCGGCGAGCTGCCCTTTGAGCAGATAGGGCAGCTCTTCGGCAAGACTGCGCACTGGGCGTGCGTTACCTACCACCGAGCCAAGGAAAAGCTGCTTAAGGACTTTGAGAATTGAAACGGAAACGCAGAAAGGAGCGCAAATATGAACGAATGTGAAGTTGTAAGAGACCTTATCCCGCTGTACGCGGAGAATATCGCGAGCAATGGCAGCCGCCGCTTCGTTGAGAGCCACACGGAGCACTGCTCGGATTGTCGCGCCGCGCTGGATACGGCGCGCGATAACAAGATAATTGTGAACGCCGCCGACCCGCTTAAAACCATGAAGCGCGGATTTCGCCGCTATACTGCGGAGGTAGCTGCGCTGGTGGTGACGGTGACACTGGCGGCGCTTTTGAACGGCTGGGTGTATTGCATCGATCCCGCCGACGAAATGGGGCTCACGCTGCCGTTGATGTATGTGGCTATATCGCTGTGCGGGCTGATCTGCGGGGCAGTCCTGGGAGCAAGGCGGGGGTGGCTCAAATGGCTGTTGCCGCTGTTCTGCTGTGCGGCGAATATCTCGGCGTGTCTGAGCGACCCTTTGAGACCCGATATGTGGATCGTTTTGCTGCTGTCTTTTGCCGCGCCCGCGGTGGGTATGGGGGTGAGCGCTCTTATCCGCAGAAGCCCGCAAAAAAACAAATAAACGCTTCGCGCCGACCTTTAAACGTCGGCGCGGTTTCTATTTAAGCAGTATTTTCCCGAGTGCCGCAGCGGTCTCGTGCTCTCCCAGCGCGATCCTCTCCGCGGCGTTCTTAGCGTTAAAATCCATAGTTCCGTTGTTGAGTATCGAGGTGTTGCGCTCACCCAGATATATATCATCAGATGGGACAAGCTCGATAAATTCTGCGTCGGGAAACTCCGATTTATCTGCGGTTTCCTCTCCGAGATACGAGATGATGAACCGCCTGAATCCCGCGTTGTACAGCGGCTTTATGGGACAGTTGTCCTTTATCCCGCCGTCACGGTAGCTGACCGCGCCTATTTTTTCAGGCGGAAAAGCCGCGGGGATAGCGCTTGAAGCGATAAGAATTTTGGTGATGGTCTCGGGGGAGTAGGCGCGCATATCAAAATATTCCGCCTCGCCCGTCTCCATGCTTGTGCAGCAGGCGAAGCACGGAACCCGCACCTCGGACAGCCGCAGGTTTATCCCGTTGCTCTCAATAAGGTCTATCAGACCCTCCCGTGAAAACAGCCCCGAGTTTATCGCGCCGCTTATGCGCTCCTTGGTTATGCTTTTGTCATCCGACTTTATATATTTGACAGCCGAGCCGATGACCTTCTCTATCGCGTCAATAGGGTCGGCTATAACAGCCTGCGAGATACTTTCCCAGACTTTTTCCGCGCCCTGTGCAGTGACAGTGGCAAACAAAGCCGCGTTGAGAGCTCCCACGGAAGCCCCCGAAAATCCTGTGATATTCTGGGCGAGACCGCTCTTGACAAGCGCCTTCCAGACGCCGACCTGATAAGCGCCGCGCCCTCCGCCGCCGCATAATACTAAGCCGTATTCCGACATAAGACCTCCCGAATGCTTTTAAGCTGTGTTGACAGGAATCAACCGATTTTAAAGAATTTCCCGCACCGCCGAATGCTGAAAAGCAACATTCCCGCGCGGGCGGACAGTTGATCTCCGCTTTGCCCCTATAATCCAACATTACAGTATATTCGCGCCCCGCAAGTACATATTCCAAAGCGGGCTCTTGTGTATACTTTCCGCATTTTGTATAATACTGATTGGGAAAGAAAGGAGGGATCAAATTGTTGATTTCCGACAAAGTGCGGGAGTACGCGGGAGAGCTTATGGAGCGGGAGCGTTCGGAGAATACCGTAAAAAAATACCTACGTGATCTCGGCAAGCTGATGGAATACGCGGGCGATTCTCCGCTTGACAAGGCTTTGCTGGTGAGCTTCAAGCATTCTCTTGCCGAAAAATACTCCCCGTCGAGCGTAAATTCGATCATTGCGGCGGTGAACGGCTTTCTTGATTTTGCGGGCATGAGCTCTCTGCGCCTTAAACCGCTGAAAATACAGCGCCGCGCGTTCCTGCCCGAGGAGCGCGAGCTTACCCTCGGGGAGTACAAGCGGCTTGTATCGGCGGCGGAGCGCGGGTCTGACGAGCGTCTTGCGCTGGTTTTGCAGACTCTCTGCGCCACGGGTATACGGGTCTCGGAGCTTAAATTCATCACCGCCGAAGCCGTCCGCGGGGGCAGGGCGCTCATATCCTGCAAGGGCAAGAGCCGAGTGGTGTTCCTGCCCGAAAAGCTGCAAAAAATCCTCGCGAAATACCTCAAAAAGCGGGGCATACGCGAGGGCGCGGTGTTTGTGACAAGGAGCGGCGTTCCGCTTGACCGCTCGAATATCTGGCGGGAGATGAAGCGCCTGTGCAGATCGGCGGGAGTTGCGGAGAAAAAGGTTTTCCCGCATAATCTGCGCCATTTGTTCGCCAGAACCTATTACTCGCTTGAAAAAGACCTGTCGCGCCTGGCTGATATTCTGGGACATTCCGCTGTGAACACCACAAGAATTTACACCATGGAAAGCGGAAAGATCCACGCAAAACAAATAAATCGGCTCGGGTTAGTGCTCGATACAACATAATGTTGATTATGTTGTACAAGATCAAACCTTGCCGACTCTTTACAATACATATTATAACACAACTTTTTTCGCTTGTCAACACTTTTTCAAAAAAAACACAAAAAAATTCCACCTGCACCTAGAAAACTTGTGAAAATTTTCAAAATACAAATTTTTCCATTTCTTGCGGGTTTGCAAAGCTGTTCCCGCTACTTACAGAATAATACAAAAAAGGAATAATATAAAAAAACGACCGCCGCCGCCGCGCGGCTTTACAACATAATCAACATTATGTTGTAAATGCCGCTGCGGCGGTATTTTATCGGTATGCGACCCTAAAAAAAGGGTTACATATAAAATCGCCCGAAGCGCGGGAGTGAAGCGGCTCGGCGGGCGGAACAGCGCGGTACATATTCTTTTTTAAACGGGCGAAAGCCAAAGACCGCGTGAATCCCGACCCACCGAAAAGCAGAAGCCAAGCGCAGGGCAGAAAAAACTTTTTTCAGGAGGTCTTTACTATGTTAAAGAAACTGCAATCCCTCAAAGCCAAAAAAGGCTTTACGCTGGTCGAGCTGATAGTTGTTATCGCTATCATCGCGGTTCTGGCGGCTATCCTTGTGCCTACCATCCTGGGCTACGTTACTTCTTCGAGAGTTACATCGGCTGATTCGACAGAGGCTACCCTTAAGG
>CAMWLH010000051.1 GCA_947175045.1 uncultured Clostridia bacterium
TTATTGCGGGATTCCACAGGGACGATCCGGGGGAGGGCGCTCCCGCGGAGGATACGGAGGGGCAAGATGATGACGATTGACGTTCTGCATGCCGCGGAATTTCTCAGAGAAAACGATAACTATCTGATACTCATGCACGCGAGCCCTGATGGGGACACGCTCGGCTGCGGCTGGGCTCTCTGCCGGGCTTTGCGGCGAATGGGGAAGCTGGCGAACGCGGTCTGCCCCGATCCCATACCGCAGAAATTCGCGTATCTGTCCGAGGGGCTGCCGGTGCAGGAGTTTGAAGCGGAGAATATCATTTGCGTAGACGTGGCGGACACCAAGCTGCTGGGGGATATGAAGGAGGTCGGCGATAAGGCGGAGCTCTGCATAGATCACCATCTGTCAAACACGGGATATGCGAAGCGCGTGCTGCTGAAGCCCGAATACGCGGCGGCGGCGGAGCTGGTCTACGAGGTGATCTGCGCGCTGGAAACGGATATCGACAAGGACATGGCAAACTGCCTTTACACCGGCATAGCCACCGACACGGGCTGCTTCAAATACAGCAACACCACGCCGCAGACCCATATGATAGCTGCGGTGATGATAAAGTGCGGAGCAGATACGGCGGCGATAAACTACGCCATGTTCGACCTCAAGACCCAGGGACGGCTTAGGCTGGAGCGCGAGGTACTCAATAGCATAAAGTATTTTGAGGAGGGCAGGGTGGCTCTGGTATCGGTGCCGCTTTCAATGCTGGAGAACATCCCCGATATCGACAGCGACGATGTGGGAGCTATGGCGGCTCTGCCGCGGCAGATAGAGGGCGTTGAGGTCGGGATAACTCTTAAGGAAAAGAAAAAGGGAGTTTTTAAGGCTTCGCTGCGCTCGGGCGAGAATATCAACTGCGCCGAGATATGTATGAAATTCGGCGGCGGCGGTCATGAGCGCTCGGCGGGTTGCTCCTTTGCAAGCAGCTTCGAGGAGGCGGAAAGGGCTATCGTCGACGCCTGCTGCGAGGCGGTGCGGAAGATCGGTGCGGTATGACCGATATAAAGGGAATAATCATAGTGGATAAGCCGCGGGAGTTTACCTCGTTCGACGTGGTGGCGGTAATGCGCGGTTTGCTCCGCACTAAAAAGGTGGGGCACGGCGGCACGCTGGACCCCATGGCGACGGGAGTGCTGCCCGTGTTCGTGGGCGGCGCGACAAAGGCAGTGGATATTTTGCCCGATTCGGACAAGGGCTACCGCGCGGGCTTTGAGCTCGGATATACAAGCGATACGCTGGATATCTGGGGGGAGCTTGCGGGGAGCGGCACGGCGGAGGTCTCGCGGGAAGCGCTCGAAAGGGCTTTGGAGAAATTCCGCGGGGATATCATGCAGGTGCCGCCGATGTATTCCGCGCTGAAGGTGAACGGGCAGAAGCTCTGCGACCTCGCGCGGAAAGGCATATCGGTGGAGCGCAAGCCCCGCCCCGTCCGCATTTCGCGGCTGGACTGCACGGAGTTCGACGGACGAAAGGGAGTTATCGAGGTGGATTGCTCCTCGGGGACTTATATAAGGTCGCTGATAGACGATATCGGCGCGGAGCTCGGTACGGGCGCGGTAATGACGAGCCTTGTCAGGACAAGAGCCTGCGGGTTTGATCTGTCGCGGAGCACTCCCCTTGAAGCATTTAAAAGCATGGGCTATGAGGAGCTTTGCGGTAAAATTCTACCCGTGGAGAGCGTTTTTTCGGCTTTGTCGCGCGTGGAGCTTGATGAAGTTCAGAAACGGCTTTACCTTAACGGAGTGCGGCTGGACGCGGACAGGCTCTTGTCAAGACCGCCCGCGGACGAGCCCTGCGCGGTCTACGGAGGGGAGTTCCTCGGCGTTGCGATGGTAACGGGCGGCGAGCTGGTTTCGGTGAAGAGATTTTCCTAAAAAGACGGTGGTAACAGACATTGATTGATATAACATACGGCGGCATGATACCCGAGAAAACCGCGGTGGCTCTGGGATATTTCGACGGACTGCACTTGGGGCACCTGGGGGTCATCGGAGCGGCGCTCTCGCAAAGGGAGCTTAAACCGGCGGTGTTTACGTTTAACTGCGACACCACGCTGCCCAAATTCAAAAATCCCGAGGATATAATTTCCTTTGAGAATAAGCGCGAGCTTCTGCGGAACGTCGGGGTGAAGTATCTCTCCGCGCCGGCTTTCGCGGAGGTCTGCGGGCTGCCGGCGGAGGAGTTCGTGTCGGAGATACTTGTGAAGCGTCTCAAAGCGGGCTATGCCTGCTGCGGAACGAATTTTCGCTTCGGAAAGGGCGGCAGCGGCACTCCCGAAAGGCTTGCGGAGATAGGCGCGGGGTATGGAATGCGCGCGGAGACGGTTCCCGATGTATGCCACAACGGCGTTATGATAAGCTCCACCCATATACGTGAGCTTATACGCGGCGGAAATATAGAGGAGGCGAACACGCTTCTGGGCTATGAGCTGTGGTACAGGCTGCCCGTGGTGAGGGGCAACGAGATAGGCGCGCGGCTGCTCTCCTTCCCGACGATAAACCAGATCATACCCGAAACCAACGTTATTCCGCGCTTCGGGGTGTATAAGAGCTTTGTGCAGCTCGACAAGCGGAATTACCGCGGAGTTACCAACATAGGCGTAAAGCCCACCATCGAGAATCGCCGCGACGGCGACGGGGTGGTCATGGAAACGCATATCATCGGGTTTGAGGGCGATCTGTACGGTCAGAACGTTTCGGTGTCGCTGTGCGGATTTATCCGTCCCGAGCGGAAATTCCCGAATTTGGAGGAGCTGAAAAAGCAGATAGCCGCGGACAAGGCGCTGGCTATGAAGTAAAGCCGCGGGCGGTATAGCTCGGAGCGCCCCGTTTAAAAGATAAACGTTGCGACCACGCATAAAATTTTACGCGAGAGCCTGCGAAAACGGAGCGAAGCGGAGTTTTTGCGGGCGGGTCGCGGAAATTTTTTTGAAATAAGGAGATCGAATGATGAGCACTGTAAGAACACGATTTGCCCCCAGTCCTACGGGGTATATGCATATAGGAAATCTGCGCACCGCGCTTTATACCTACCTTCTGGCGAAGAAGAACGGCGGAAAGTTTATTTTGAGAATTGAGGACACCGACAGGGAGCGCTATGTCGAGGGAGCGGTTGACGTTATCTATAAGACGCTGCGCGACTGCGGGCTCAACTGGGACGAGGGTCCCGATGTGGGGGGCGAGTACGGTCCCTATGTTCAGAGCGAGCGCATGGGTATGTTCAAGGAATACGCGGAGAAGCTGGTGGAAAGCGGTCACGCGTACCGCTGCTTTTGCACCAAGGAGCGCCTGGAGGAGCTGAGCGCGGTGCAGAAGGCGAGCAATATCTCCCCGATGTACGACCGCCACTGCCGCAATCTTTCCAAGGAGGAAATAGAGGCTAACCTTGCGGCGGGATTGCCCTATGTTATCCGCCAGGCTATACCGACCGAGGGGAGCACTACCTTCCACGACGAGATATACGGGGACATTACGGTAGAAAACTCCATACTGGACGACCAGGTGCTTATCAAGCAGGACGGTATGCCGACCTATAATTTCGCGAACGTTGTGGACGATCACACCATGGCTATAACCCATGTGGTCAGGGGCAACGAGTATCTGTCCTCCGCGCCGAAGTACGAGCTGCTGTACAAGGCGTTCGGCTGGGAATCCCCGCTGTACGTTCATGTGGAGCATATCATGAAGGACGCTCATCACAAGCTGGCCAAGCGCGACGGCGACGCGTCGTTCCAGGATCTGCTGGACAAGGGGTATATGACGGAGGCCATTCTGAATTATATCCTGCTGCTGGGCTGGGCTCCCAAGGGCGAAAAGGAGATATTCTCGCTGGAGGAGATGATAGAGGAGTTCGGTCTTGACGGTATCTCAAAGTCTCCCGCCATATTCGACCCCGCCAAGCTCAAGGCGATAAATGCGCATTATGTACGGGCGCTTCCCGCCGAGGAGTTTTCCAAGATAGCCGTGCCCTATATAAGACAGACCTGCAAGCGCGGCGATATCGACCTGGAGCTGCTGTGCAGCGTTCTGCAGCCCCGCGCGGAGCTGTTCACGGATATCCCGGAGCAGGTGGATTTCATTGACGCTCTGCCCGAATATTCCATTGAGCTGTACAACAACAAGAAGATGAAGACCAACGCGGAGACCTCGCTCGACGCGCTGAAGAAGATACTCCCCGTGCTGGAGCGGCTTGAGGAGTTCACGCAGGACAAGGTCCACGACGAGCTTTTCAAGCTGATAGAGCGCGAGGGCGTGAAAAACGGAGTTATCCTGTTCCCGCTGCGCGTGGCGCTCAGCGGAAAGCAGTTCACCCCCGGCGGCGGCGTGGAGCTTGCGGTGATCCTCGGCAAGCAGGACAGCCTTGCGCGCATACGCAAGGGGATAGAGCTTCTTGAGAATGCGTAATTTTCATACAGACTTCACGCTTTTATCACGGGTATGAGGTAAAATGATAGTTGGCGGTCAAGCGGCAAAAGAGGTGCAAAACGCCCGCGCAGCAAAGGGACGCTGAAAACGAGCAGTGTAACACCCCCGCATGGAATTTCAAAAAGTGTCAGAATTTTCGCAGGAAATTCTGACCGGTTCCCGCAGTCGCGTGAAGTGGAGCGAAGCGGAACGGAACGTGAGTGCGGGAATTTTGAAATTCTTTTAAATCAGCCAATTCTCGTCAACATAACTTAAAAGCATCACAGCTTCTCGTCAACTTCAAATCCCCTCTTTTGTCAACAAACCTCAACAGCGCTATATAAACGATCAGGAGGATCATAATAATGATCGAAGTAAAAAATCTCTGCAAAAGCTACGGTAATAAGCCGGCGGTGGATAATGTCAGCTTTTCCGCGGCGGAGAGTGAGATACTGGGCTTTCTCGGTCCCAACGGCGCGGGAAAATCCACGACTATGAACATACTCACGGGGTATCTGTCGTCGTCGGGCGGCGAAGCGTTAATAAACGGCATAGATATCCTGGAGGATCCCGTCGCGGCTAAAAAGGATATCGGGTATCTCCCCGAGCAGCCGCCGCTGTATCTGGATATGACGGTGGACGAGTACCTCGGGTTTGTCTACTCGCTGAAAAAATGCAAGCTGCCCAAAAAGTCGCATCTCGATGAGATATGCGGGCTGGTGAAGATAACCGACGTGCGCGGCAGGGTGATCAGGAATCTGTCAAAGGGCTATCGGCAGCGTGTGGGGCTTGCGCAGGCTCTGGTGGGAAACCCCAAGGTGCTGATACTGGACGAGCCCACGGTAGGTCTCGACCCGAAGCAGATAATCGAGATAAGAACGCTGATAAAGCGGCTCGGCAAGAACCACACTGTAATTCTGTCGTCGCATATCCTCTCGGAGGTACAGGCGGTCTGCGACAGGATAGTCGTAATAAACAAGGGTAAGCTGGTGGCGAACGACACCGCGGAGCACTTGTCCCACAACCTCTCGGCAGATCATAAGCTCACGGTGCAGATAGAGGGTCCCGCCAAGGAGGTACAGTCGCTGCTCAACGGTATTCCCGATATGGTGGAGGTGCATATGAACCGCACCATAGACAAGACCGTGACGGAGTTCGAGCTTAACGCGAAGGAGGGCGCGGATATCCGCCGCGAGGTATTCAAGCGCATGGCGGCGCGCAATTATCCGATATTGCTTATGAGGAGCAGCGAGCTTACGCTCGAGGAGATATTCCTCAAGCTCACCACAGGCGATTTTTACGGAAATATCGAGAACGGAGCGAAGAAATGACAGCGATACTGAAACGCGAATTTGCGTCCTATTTCACCTCGCCGCTGGGGTATGTGTATCTTGCGGTGTTTTACGGGTTTTCGGGACTGTTTTTGTGGCTCACCTGCCTTTCCACGGGATCGGCGAGCCTTTCAAGCACCTTTTTGTGGATGTTCTTTATAATGATGATACTTATCCCCGTGCTCACCATGAGGACGATGGCGGACGACAAGCGGCAGAAGACCGATCAGCTAACGCTCACCAGCCCCATCAGCCTTTTCGGGCTGGTTGCGGGGAAGTTCCTGGCGGCGTTCGCGATATTTCTTATCGGCGCGGTGATAATGCTGATATACGCGATATTCCTTTCGTCGGCGGTAGCCAACGCGGGCAACGTTTTCGGCTGGGCTTCGGTGTGGGGGAATTTCGTCGGGATAATCCTGATGGGCGGAGTGTTTATTTCCGCGGGAATATTCATCTCGGGGCTTACGGAAAATCAGATGATAGCCGCCATCGGAAGCATAGGGGCGAATATCCTGCTTTGCCTGTTCGACATCATTTCGGGATATGTTCCGATAGAGTGGCTGAGCAACGTTATAAACTCCCTGTCGGTATTCTACAAGTATCGGGAGTTCACCTACGGAATTTTCAGTCTTAAGAATATATTGTTTTTCTTAAGCCTTATCGTTATATTCAACTTCCTGACGATGCGCGTCATAGAGCGCCGCCGCTGGAGCTGAGAAAGGACGTGAAGTTATGAAGAAGAACAAGAATATCGAAAATATGGAAGAGACCGAGGTAAAGGAAGCAGATACCTCGGAGGAGATCAAAGCGGCTCCCGAAAAGGTGCGCAAGCCCGAAAAGGCTACGAAAAGGAGAAAATTCAACCCGCGCTCCTTCAAACACGGCACAATGTCGGTGGTGCTCACGGTGGTATTTATCGCGGCGGTAGTCGTGGTGAATGTTATCGTGGGACTTGTCTCGGAGCGCTTTGATACCACGGCGGACTTGACGGACGACGGGATTTACTCCCTTGAGGAAAGCACGGAGAAATATCTCGGGGAGCAGCTAACAAGTGACGTGAGCTTTACGGTGCTCACCCCCGAAACGGAGTTCGAGGGGCGCAACACCGCCTACAAGCAGATAAACGAGCTGCTTAAAAAAATGGAGATGGCGAGCCCCCACGTTTCGCTGAATTATCTCGATCTCAATCAGAATCCGAATTACACCTCGCAGTTCACCGCGGAGACGCTTTCGACGGATTACATCGTGGTCGAGAGCGCCAAGACGGGCAGGCACAGGATAATCAGCCCGACGGAGTACTTCCTTTTCAACGAAGAGTATCTGTATTATTACGGCAGACAGGTGATTGAGGGCTCTAACATCGAGCAGGCGGCGGTGTCGGCTATGATGTACGTTTCAAACGACGATCTGGTAAGGGTAGCCTTCACGGAGGGCTACGGCGAGCAGGACAGCTCCGCGCTGCAGACCCTGCTCACAAGAAACGGCTACGAGGTGGAGAGCCTTAATCTCACCACCACGGGCGAGATAGATGCGGATATAGATTTTGTGGTGATGTTCGCGCCCTCTATGGACGTGGACAACGAGCACCTTGCCAAGCTGGATAAGTTCCTTGACAACGGAGGCGCGTTCGGAAAGACCCTGCTGTACTTCGCCTCGGCGGAGCAGCCGCAGACCCCCAACCTTGAAGCGTTTCTTAACGACTGGGGAATTTCGATAGGCAATTCGGTAATAGGTCAAAGCGATATGAACTATCTTATCAGCCAGTTCACCGCCTACGCGCACCTGCAGCAGATATGCGATACCCCTTATGCGGGGAACACCTACGGCTCGCAGCTTTATTACTACGGCGCGAATATGCGTCCCGTTGTCCAGATATGGGGCGACGATTCCCGCGGCGCCGTGGAGCAGCAGGTGCTGATACAGACCTACGACAACGCGTTCCTTTACCCGCTGGACACCGACGAGGAGTTCAACGTCGATACCGCGGAGAGCGGAGTGTTTATCGACGCGCTCGCGGCGTACAGGGTACACTCCACCACGCAGGAGATAAGCACCGTTGCGGCTTTCGGCTCCTATCAGATGGCTGACGTGAGCTTTATGTCAATGAGCAACGGCTCAAACGCGGATTTCTTTATAAATATGTTTAACTTTATTTCCGGCAAGGAGGACAGCATCACCATCAAGTCCAAGTCCTTCAGCAATGTAACCTTCGATATGAACGTGCAGACGGCTACCGTGCTCGGTATCATTCTGTGCATAGTCGTGCCGGTGGTTGTAATTGTGCTGGGTATCGTTATCTGGGTTCGCAGGAGGCACAGATAAATGAAGCTGTCAAAATCAACTAAAACGATCATTATCGCGGCGGGAGTGCTGCTGGTGCTGGGAGTGCTGCTGATGGTGCTGCTGCTCACCAAGCCCGCCGACGATACCGAGAGCGAGAGCTCCGTTTCCTCCGAGCCGAGTACTGCGGTGACCGTGACCGATAAGGAGCCCGAGGACGTGCAGACGCTCACTGTAAAGAACGCGAACGGCGGGTTCACGCTGAACCGAGCGGAGCGCGTGGTGACCTCCACCGACGAGGAGGGGAACATTTCCTCCGAAACGCAGGTCTACTGGACGAGCGAGGAGCTTCTCGGGGTAGCTCCCAACGACACCACGATAAGGGCGTTTGTCAATAATATGGCGGGTCGTTCAACAAGGGAGCTTGTGGAGGAAAACGCGGAGGACTTGGAGAAATACGGTCTGGAGAGCCCCTCGGCGCAGGTCGAGGTGGAGTTTACGGACGGAAGCACCGCTTCGCTGTGCTTCGGCATACAAAATCCCGCGGCGACAAATTACGCGTATTTCCGCACCGCGGACAGCCGCGATGTTCACCAGGTAAGCTACTACTCGGTGGGGAGCGCTTATAATGATATACGGGATTTCGCGAGCCTTACCATGACCGAGGCATACTCCCAGAACGACCCCAAGGAGCTTGACTACCTAATCATCGAGCGCAAAGACCTTGACGAGCCCGTGGAGATACGCTATATGTTCGACGTCGCCGAGGCGGCGGAGGACGAGGACGCGATAATAACCACCTTCAACTCCCATCGCTTTATAACTCCCATAAACACCGAGGTCGACTCGGTAAAGGGGCAGACGCTGTGCTATGGGGTCTACGGGCTGTCGATGTCCTCCTGCCTTTCGCTGGAGCAGACGGAGGAAAACCTGGCGCAGGCGGGGCTGGACGATCCCTACTGCAAGGTGACCTTCAAGTATGGCGGAAACCGCTATGTGCTGCGGCTGGGCAAAGAGATAGTTCAGGTGAGCGAGGCAGAGGGAGATACTCCCGCGCTGACGACGGTAGTAGGCTATTACGCGATGATCGAGGGCATTGAGGGCATTTACGCCATAGACAAGGCGAGCGCGCCCTGGTACGATTTCACGCTGGGCAACGTCATGAGCCGCCGCCCGATCTCCCCCTATATCTATACGGTGGACACGCTGGAAATAACCACGGAGCAGGGAAGTTATCTGTTTAAGATAGACGGCGACTCCAACAATAACACCATCACCTGCAACGGCGAGGAGGTAAAGGGCGACAGCTTCAGAAAGCTGTATCAGTACCTTATAACCTCGATAGGCGAGGATCTGTATTTCGAGGAGCAGAGCGACCCGTTCATCACGCTTAAATTCACTTACCGCGACGGCTATGAGGACACCTACGGCACGACCGAGGACGTTATCGAATTCTATCGCTCAGACGACCGCAAGAGCATTATCGCAGTAAACGGCACGGTGCTTTTTAAGGTTCGCGAGGTCTACACCGAGCGGCTTCTGGAGAATTTGCAGGCGGTGCTCGACGGTGGCGAGGTGGAGCTTAATTTCTGATACTGATTTATGTGTCTGTATGGATACGATAAGTCGGTATAGCATACAGTTCCCCGAGGGGAGCGAAAAACGGAGGTATTATAATGGCAGAGAGCAAATTTTTCTATTACAGGGGCTACCCTCTTATCCGCAGCGGCGACACGATCTTCTATGGGAGCGGCGGCGACGACTACGCGGCGAGGCTAACAATAAAGGATACACGCATG
Organism: uncultured Clostridia bacterium; assembly: GCA_947175045.1. GTDB lineage: Bacteria > Bacillota > Clostridia > Oscillospirales > Ruminococcaceae > CAG-115. The sequence goes on from CAMWLH010000051.1 coordinate 9,850, forward strand.
GTGAACGATCTGGAGGTTCCCAATAAAATAATGGTGCAGCTTATCCCCACCAACCCCGTCAATATGGCAAAGGCGAGGAAAGGCGAGTTTATCGGCTTGTATGAGGCGTTGGATACGGCGCACGTCTGGATAACGGAAGCGATATTCTGATATTAAGATCCCCGAACCGCGGTTCGGGGATCGCAGTCTGTATAAAAAGTTATAGCGACGTAATAATGACGCAGGAATTTTTCGCAAG
>CAMWLH010000052.1 GCA_947175045.1 uncultured Clostridia bacterium
GTGAAAATTTCGGAGAATTTTGCAAAAACTACTTGACAAGTGTTCTTCATTACGTTATAATTATAGAGTTGATAGCTATGCGCGGAACGCGGTTTTATGCCGTTTGGCGCATTGATAAACATTGAAAAAGGGGGTTATCGGATGAAAAGAACATACCAGCCCAAGAAGCTGCAGAGAAAGCATGAGCACGGCTTTATGAAGAGAATGGCTACCAAGAACGGCCGCAAGGTTCTCGCTCGCCGCCGCGCTAAGGGCAGAAAAAAGCTGTCCTACTGATACCGATTACGAATGTCTGATTTCAAAAAAAGATATACGGTAATCAAAAGCAACCGCGATTTCAGTTTTCTCTTTAAAAAGGGAGAATCAACAGTTACCTACGCATTTGTGTGTTATATGCGCCCTCGTCGGGGCGGCAAGAACCGACTGGGGATAGTAACCGGCAAAAAGGTAGGCAACGCGGTCAAGCGGAATCGGGCAAGGCGGATCATACGGGAAGCTTTCCGCCTTCTTGACCCGGTTATGAAAGAAAAAACACAAAAGCGTTATGATTTCGTTTTTGTCGCAAGGAGTAAAACGCCCTCCCTTAAAACGGGGCAGATCATCTCTCTTATGCGCAAGAATATTCTGTCGAAGCTGTCATGAAGTATATTTTTATCGCGATCATCAAGCTGTACAGACTCACGCTGTCAAAGATTTTACCGCCGTGCTGCCGCTTCTATCCAAGCTGTTCCGAATACGGGCTGTCCGCTATTCGGCGATTTGGTGCGGTAAAGGGCGGTTATTTGGCTTTATGGAGAATAATCCGCTGCAACCCTTTCGGGCGCGGCGGTTACGATCCCGTGCCGGAGAAGTTTATGCTCCGTCCCGATAAATACCCTCCGCCCTTTCCCGAGGGCTGGGACGAGTCGGACGGATTGGACGGGTTGAACGGATAATCTCACTGAACACAAGCTGCGGCTCCCGCCGTGTTTATATATAATAATAGCAGACCGGCAAATAATGTGTCGGCTGAAAGGACGTGGACAAAATACAATTCCTATATAGCATAATAGGTACGCCCCTCGGGTATATATTATACTTTATCTACCAGTTTATCTGCAGCAATGTTGGTATCGCCATACTGCTGTTCACTTTGATCATCAAGCTCGCCATGCTGCCGTTATCCATAAAGCAGCAGAAGAACACGGCGAAATCCGCGATATTTGCTCCCAAGGTAAAGGAGATACAGACAAAATACCGCAACAACCAGCAAAAGCAGCAGGAGGAGCTTGCAAAGCTCCAGCAGCAGGGCTATAATCCTATGGGCGGCTGCGGCTCTATGCTGCTGACGTTTTTGCTGCTGTTCGGCGTATTGGACGTTGTATACAAGCCCATGACCCATATCGAGCACGTTTCTTCCACAAAGATCGAGGAGATCATTGAGGAATCCTACTCGGTGGAGCTCACCTCTATCTTTGTAAACGAGGTAAGCCGCGACGCGACGGAGCTCGCCGATATGAAAGAGGAAGCGGTAGAGAAGCATAACGACATCATAAAGGACGCCAAGCTCGTTATAGACTACTACAACGCCAACTGTCTTGAAGAGGGCGAGGCTCCGAAGGATATTGCCCTGTTTGACGATATGACCGTACAGGCTAAAGAAGTCGTAAATGACGTTGTTGAGCATTCCATGCTGGCAGCGTATGCGCTTGACGAAAAAAGCCTGCTCTTTACAAACACCGATCTTTATGCCATCACCGACGCGGAAAACGAGGAGATGACGGCTATCGAGGACGAAGCCGCGCGTGACGAGTATAAGGCGCAGCACTCCTTCAGCGACGCTACCCGCGAGCTGATGAACACCACCACCAGGCATATGGGCAGTCACAGAGTCGTTAAGAATAAGGACGAGGACGCAAAAGTGGAGTTCCAGCCAAATGCGGCGCTCCAGAGAGAGCTGTACGCGCTGGAAGCATTCGGAACGGGCGACAACAGGAACGCCTATTCTCCCGCGGTCATTGGTCCCGAGCTGAAAGAGACTATCGTAGAGCTTTACGATAACCTCAACTTTATCGGCATACCTCTTGGGCAGGTTCCGTGGGAGCATCTGGGATTCCCGCTGATACTTATACCGATAATATCGTTCCTTATGGCGCTGCTCCAGACCTATATCTCCAACAGAATGATGTCTAAGAACAATCCCGACGCGGCCGCGGGCATGGGCGCTATGAAAGTAACGCTTTACATCATGCCGCTGTTCTCGCTGTTCCTGGCGTTTACTATCCCCGCGGGCGCGGGCTTCTACTGGACTATAAGCTATTTCTACGGGATAATCCAGACGATCGTACTTAACAAGCTGTACAGCCCCGCAAAGCTCAGGGCGCAGGCGGAAGCGGAGTACGCGGCGCGCATGAAGCAGGTGGAGATCGAAGCTAAGAAAGTGCGTGACGCCGATAATGACGACGGTATCCACGAGTATAACGGGGAGCAGCTTTCACAGAAGGAAATAAACCGCCGTAAGCTGGCAGAAGCGCGCAGACAGGACGCTATCAAATACGGCGAGGAATATACAGACGATGACGATTGATTTTTGATCGGAGGGGGATCATATTATGGAAAAAGAATTCAAGGCAAAAACCGTTGAGGAAGCAAAAGCCTATGCGGAGCTGGAATTTGGCGTCTGCGTGGACGAGATCGATTTTGAAATTCTTGAGCAGCCCATGAAATCCCTGTTCGGGCTTAAGGGCGAGGCTCGGGTAAAGGCTATCTACACTCCCGCGGCAGCCGCTCCCGCCGAGGAGCCGCATGAAGCTCCCGCTCCCGCAGCCTCCGCTGAAGAAAGCGCGGATATCGCGGACGAGGATAGTTATGACGAGGAAGAGGGCGCTCTCCCCGAGGACTTTGATGTAAACAGCAGCGCTAAGGTTAAGGCGGCTATCGAGTATCTGACCGACGTGCTCCACGCGCTTAAGCTGGAGAATTTCGCCATCACTCCCATAATGAGAAACGGAAACGTCGTGCTGGACATTTCGGGCGAGAAGCTGGGCGTTGTCATCGGAAAGCGCGGCGAGACTCTGGATAGCCTGCAATATTTGACTATCCTTGCGAGCAACCGCACCGAGGAATCCTACTGCCGTATCTCCATTGACTGTAACGGCTACCGCGACAAACGCCGCGAGACCCTGGAGACACTCGCAAAGAGGACTTCACAGAAGGTCATCAAGCAGGGCAGAAAGATCGCATTAGAGCCGATGAACCCCTACGAGCGCCGCATTATTCACAGCTGTGTCGCGGAGATAGAGGGCGTTTCCAGCCACTCCACCGGCACCGAGCCTTACAGAAAGGTAGTCATATACGCGGACAAGCCCAAGTACGACAACCGCCGCCGCAGCAACAGCGGCCGCAGGCAGGGCGGAGGAGTAAAGAACTATAAGCAGTCGGGCGGATTCTCTACCAGCTTTGAGAGAGAATATAAGCGCCGCAGCTACGAGCCGGACGAAAACGCCGACGCGGGCGCGTTCTCCAAGGAGACCGTCGACACCGAAAAGAACGCTACGCTTTACGGTAAGATCGAGCTTTAAAAAATCGCTCCCCGAGGGTTCTCGGGGAGTTTGGTCTGTATAAAAAGGATATCCACAAAAAGACCCCGCATTGGAATTTTGAAATTCTTTTAAATCATTTGCTCCCCGTCAACATTGCTAAAATAAAAACGCAAGCTCCCCCGACACACCGTGTCGGGGGATAACATTTATTCCTTTTCAAGCTCCCATATATGCCTGTTGCCGCGGAAGATAAGGCACACCGCCGCTCCCGCTGCACCCAGCACAAACGAGAGCGCCGCGGCTCCCGCGCCCTTGCCGCCGCCAAACAGCAGCACCGGCAGGCTGTCCGCGGAAAGCCCGCTCATAAGCGGCTCGAACACCTCGTCGACCAGAAATCCCCCCAGAAAAAATCCTATCGGAATCGTAAAAAACTGAAGAGTATTCCGCGCCGAATAAACCCTGCCCTGCATTTCCGCGGGTATCTTTGTGCGGAAAATAACGTCCATGCACCCGTTCATAAGCGGTATGGGAATCCACCCGAGCACCGCCCCTATACACCACACAACGGGAGTCCGCCCGAATGCCAGCAGGAAATTCTCCGTGCTCATCGAAAAAAGCAGCGTGTTGCATATTACTTTCACGCGGCTCTTGGGCGCGGGCATAAGCGTCACAATGATACTCCCCGCCAGCGTGGCTATACCCACAAAGGTATTGACCCACCCAAGCGCACTCTCCCCGCCGTTTTCACGCGGAATAATAAGAGCGGGGAGCATTGCGTCATACATCGACGCTATAAGATTTATCGCCGCCAGAAATAATATCAGCCACAATATCCCCGGGTTGGTTTTAAGGTATTTCAGCCCGCTCCCCGCCGCGGACAACACCGATTCTTTCTTGTCGGTATTCCCCGCTATATCGGGTATCCTTATAAACAGAAGCAGCGAGAGGAATGCCGCCAGGAAAGTGACCATATCCACCGCGAACACGGCGAATATCCCGAAAAACGACATAACAGACGTTGCGAGCACGGGAGTAAGTATAGTCACCAAAGAATTTGAGAACGAGCGCATACCGCTTATTTTCTGGTAATGCTTCGGCGGTGTGAGAAGCGTTGTAGCCACGTCCGAGGCGGGCTGCTGAATTGTGTTCATAAGCCCGTTGACGGCGTTCAGGATATACAGGTGCCACACCTCGAGCCGTCCCGAAAGCATCAGCGCCATCACGATCACCGTGCAGACCGCCGCGAAGCTGTCGCACCACAGCATTGTTTTGCGCTTGTCCCACCTATCGCTGAGCGCTCCTGCGAAAATACTCATCAGCACATACGGCGCGTAAGAGCACACTGAAAGCAGCGCCGTGGTGAGCGCCGAGCCGCTCTCGCCGTACAGCCATATCACCAGCGCGAAATTTGTCATCGCGCTGCCCAGTGCCGAAAAGGACTGGGTGATCCATAAAATTAAAAAAAATTTGAGTTCCTTTAAAGTTTTCATAAAGACTTTGCCCCTTTTTGAATTATTGTAGTCAAAAAAGCAAAGTCCGACGGACGAAATTATTTACTCCATGCGGTTCGTCCGGTTTCAGACCTTGCATGGAGCGTTTGCAGAGCAATTGTAAAATTCCATTTTATCACCTCGTTTCATATTTTGCCTGTGATCCTCATAAATTCCCCAAGAGTAAGCTCCTCCGCCCTTGCCGTGGTCTTTATCCCGCATTCCGCAAGAAGCTCCGCTACCTCCGCCTTGCTCCTCCCGAGCTCCGCGGAAAGCGGATTTACAAGCTGTTTTCTTCTCTGCGCAAAAGCCGCGCGGACTATGCGGAAAAGCTGCCTTTCCTCATCGGGTGGGAGCGGAACGTCACGCTTTATGTCCAGCCGTATCACGGCGCTGTCCACGTTCGGCGCGGGCATAAAGCTGCCGCGGTTCACCTTGAACAGCATTTTCGGCTCGCTGTAATAGCTTACCGCCAGAGATATCGCGCCGCATTCCCTTGTACCGGGCTTCGCGCATATCCTGTCCGCCGCCTCCTTCTGCACCATGACCGTCATCGCGGAGATTGGCAGGCGGCTCTCCAGCACTCTCATAATAACGGGCGACGTTATATAATAAGGAAGATTTGCGCAGACCACTACCTCGCTGTCTCCGAATTTTTCCCTTATTAGCTCCGACAGATCGGTTTCCATAACGTCAGCGAAAACCACCTCGACGTTATCAAAGTCTGCCAGCGTTTCCTCCAGAATAGGCTCGAGCCGCCTGTCGATCTCCACCGCGACAACCTTGTCGCAACGCTCCGCCAGCTCGCGGGTGAGTACTCCCACCCCCGTGCCTATCTCCAGCGCGCACACGCCCTTTTTGCAGCCGCCCAGCTCCGCGATCCTCGGGCAGACCGCGGGATTGATAAGAAAATTCTGCCCGAGAGACTTCGAGAACGAGAACCCGCTCATCTCAAAAAGCCTTCTGATCTCCTTGATGTCCGTCAGCCGCAATCAGTATCCCTCGCTTCCGACAAGGCTCTCGTCGTTTTCTATCCAGTCGCTGACTGACAGCGTTTTGTATTCCGTTGGAGTTACCCGTATTATCACGCGCTCTATCCCCGCGTTGATTATCTGACGCTTGCACATCGAACACGGCTCCACCTCACCGTACAGCTCGCCCGTTTTCGCGTCGTGGCAGGCGAGATACAGCGTCGACCCTATCATATCGCACCGCGGCGCGCTGATGATACAGTTAGCCTCCGCGTGCACCGAGCGGCACAGCTCATAGCGCTGACCCTTGGGGATATTCAGCCGCTCCCTCAGGCAGCTTCCCAAATCCGAGCAGTTCACCCGCCCGCGCGGAGCGCCGTTATACCCTGTCGCTATTATCTCGTCGCGGCTGACTATTATCGCCCCGAAGCAGCGCCGCAAACAGGTGCTGCGCTCCGCCACGGTTGAGGCAATATCAAGATAATAATTCGTCTTATCACGTCTCTGCATATCGGCTCCTTAATCTGAAAGAATTTTCTGCGACCCGGTCGGGTAACGCTCCGCCTGTGCTCCGTGTCGCTCAACATCTCGCGGAAAATTCTCCTGCGTGGGCGGAACGCTGCACTTTGCGGGCGCTGCTTTTTGGTGTGAGTTCAGCGTTGCCGCTGCACGCTCTCCGCATTTATTTTCTCTTATTCATTTGCTTTGAAATAAACGACTTGTTCTGCACGGGCTTGGGAACCAGCGGCACTCTCGGATCGCGCTTTGCGGGAGCCGAACCGCGGGCTCTTACCTGCGGCAGCGGGCTCCCCTCGTCTATCGCCTTGATAAAAGCGGCGGCGATAGCATTCTGCTTAGGCAGACTCTTAGAGAAATCACAGTAATCCACCACCGCGGCAAACTCGTCGCGAGCTTCGTCTTTTCTATCCAGATTCGCGAGAAGCTCCCCGAGAACACAGCGATACTCCATCGCCGTCTCCTCGCTGCCCCCGTCCATCTCCTTGTCTATCGCCTTGTTAAGATGCTCTACGGCGCGATCGTAGCTCTCCATATCAATATACTTAAGCGCTGCTTCAAACTCTACGTTCATCTTGAATCTCCTTATTTTTGAAAAATTTTCGCGACCCGCCCGCAAAAGCTCCGTTCCGCTTCGTTCCGCTGCGCTTTCGCGGGTTCTCGCGGGCTCTCGCGGAAAATTTCCCCGCGCGGGCGAAACGCCGCTTTCCCGAATGGGCTGTGATCTCCTTCTTACCTCTAATAATTATAGCATATCCGAGCCATTTTGTCAAAGGCTTTTATGAAAATATATTATTCCCGCACAGCTTACATTTATTTACAACCGCTTGTGACAGCTTTTTTGTCCTTAAAGTGATACCATTTATCTCAGCGGCAGTATGCCGCGGGGAAAATATATCACGAAAGGACGTTAATTATGACGGAAACAAGAGAAAACACCGCGATCCTTAAAAAAACAAAAACCAAGACCGCGTCCGGCGAATTTGTGAAAGACAATCTCATCTGGACGATAGCGGGCTTTGTGATGGAGCTGAGCGCCTCCTCCGCGTCCGCCGCGCCGTCCTCCTCGGCGCTTGCGGCGGGGCTTTCGGGCGGGAAATGCTTCAGCGTCTTATTCGGGGGGATCTTCGGAGCGCTGCTGCACGGTCTGCCCGACGGGCTTATAAATCTCTCGGGAATGGCGATAATCCTCGCCGCGCGGCTTATACCCGATATGAGAAACAGCAAGATACGCGCCGCGCTGCGGGCGCTGGCGGCGGCTCTCGCCTGCTTTTTCCCGCGCTCCGCGGAGGTCACCGAGCCGTCGCAGCTCATTTTCACCGTGATTGCGGCTCTCGCCGCGGGTATTTTCGCCGCCTGCGTCAGCCTTATCTCCGAATCCGTTTCAATAAGGGGCTTCGACATCTCAGAGCCGCGCGACTGCGCAAAGGCGGCGGTGATAACCGCGCTGGGCTTTATGGCGCTGGGAGCTCTGGATTACCCCTTCATCAACCTCGGCAGGCTTGCTCTGGGCTTTCTGCTGCTTGCGGTGACTGCGCGGCGCGGACTGGCTTACTGCGCGGTATTCGGGCTTTCGTCGCTGGCGGGGCTTTGCGCGTCGGGCGCGGACATAGGGCGCGGCGCTGCCGCGATATGCTTTGCGGTGGTGGTAAGCTGCTTTCTCACAAAATACGGCAAGCTGACCAGGGCGGCGGGATTTGTGTTTTTCTGCTGCTCGGGCGCTCTTGTGGGAGGTATCGATGAGGGAAACTGGAGCCTTGTGATAGAAGCCGCCGCCGCGGGAATATTGTTTGCGGTTCTGCCCGTTGAAAAGGTGCGCTCCGCCGAAAAGGAATTTTCCGACAGCACCGTGGCAATGATGCTGCGCGAGCGCCTGTGTTTCGCGGCGGACGCGATAGCGGGCATAGGCACGGGGCTTTCCGCCGCGGCGGATACCCTTGACAGAAAATACGGAGCTACCCTCGAACAAGCGGCGGAGCGCGCCGCCGACAGAGCCTGCAAGACCTGCCCCAACAGCATGACTTGCTGGGGCGGCAAATACGAGCTGTTCCGCGGGGAGTTCGAGCGGCTGATGAGGTGCGTCCGCAGCGGCGAGGAGATAAACGGACATTCTTTAAGCGAGGAGTGCGCCGCGGAATGCAAAAACGGCGATATTGTAGCGCGAGCTGTAAAGACGGAATACAAGCGCTATCTGTCCGCCGCCGCGGACGAGCAGCGCGTCAGGGAGCTGCGGCGTATCTACACCGATCAGCTTGAGGGAGTTCACGATATACTGCGGGATATGGGCTGTATAGGCCGCGGTTCGCTGAACAGGTCGGCGGAGCGCCGCGTTGAAAAGCTGCTGCGCGAATGCGGCATGGAGGGCGCGCGGGCTTTTGTTTCCGCCGACAAGCAGGGCAGGCTGTCCCTTGAAGCCTACGGCGACAGCGAGCCGAACGTTGACCGCTCCTATCTCGGGGAGCTGCTGATAGGGGTGCTCGGCAGGGAACTGGAGCTTCCGCAGATAAGCAGCAGCGGTCCCGCCGATAAAAATTCCTCAAAAAAGCGCTGGAGGCTGACCGCGCAGGAGCGCTGCACGCTTTCCGCCGAGATCGGCGCGTTTCAGCTAAGCCGCGGCAAGAACCGAGTCTGCGGCGACTGCTACGACAGCTTCACCGACGCTCGGGGAGCGCTGTATATAGTCTTGTCCGACGGAATGGGCAGCGGCAGCAGGGCGCGTATCGATTCCGCAATGGCGTGCTCGGTGATATCGCGGCTGCTTAAGGGAGGGTTCACCCTGTCCGCCGCGCTGGAAACGGTAAATACGGTGCTTATGGTGAAGAGCACCGACGAGAGCTTCGCGACGCTGGATATATGCAAAATAGACCTGAACAGCGGCGAGTGCGCCGTTTATAAGGCGGGCGCGGCGACCACCTACATAAAGTCGTCGGACAAGCTGCTGCGCGCCAGTCTTTCGTCGCCGCCCGCGGGCACGGGCGGAAAGCTCACCGTGCCCGCGCAGAAATTCACCGTTTCCGCGGGCGATAAGATAATTATGACCACCGATGGCGCGGTGCTGGACGAGGAGTGGCTCTCGCGCGAGCTGAGCGCCGACACCCCCGCCAAGGAGCTTTCGGAAAAAATAGCCCGCGCCGCCCGTGCCGCCGAAAACGGCAGAGAGGACGATATAAGCGTTATAGCGGTCACGGTAGGCAGATAGTGAGTCACATAGCGCCGCGCATTAAGGGTCGCACAAGTACGGACAGAAAAATGCCCGCGCATGAATTTTCCTTAAGCCGCCGTGACAGCTCCGCCCGCTTTTCGGGCGAAGCTGTCACGGCGGTCTGGCACAAACGCCGCAAAGCAACGTCTGTGAGGCGCGGCTGAATTCTGTTGATGGGGAGTAAATGATTTATAAAGAATTTCCCACACCAAAAAAACGCCGCGAAAGCTCCTCCCGTTTCGCGGGCTGCGCTTTCACGGCGGCTTGTGGGAAATTCATGCGGGGGAGGTTCGCGGTTCGAGCCGGCGTGCACTTTAC
>CAMWLH010000053.1 GCA_947175045.1 uncultured Clostridia bacterium
TGCGAAAAATTCCTGCGTCATTATTACGTCGCTATAACTTTTTATACAGACTGAAATTCCGATGCGTGGGCTTTTTGTCGCTATAATTTAGAGCAGCCCCGAAAGGCTGCCCCATTCATTATAATATTCGCTCGTTGTCATAGAAATCGCACAGCCTTTTAGCGGTGTCGTCCTCGAGACAGCGGTTGACGTTCCCCTCGGAGCGCAGCTCTATAAGCTGACCGTCATAGTCGACCGCATAAAGGGTGGTCTGTCCCATATCGGCTCCTCCTGACGAGGTCTCGGACATCTCAGCGTTTTTGTCGATCACGTAAATGTCGTCTATGAGTATATCGAACAGGCTGCTTTCATCATATAAGCCGTATTCGATGGGGTTGGTATCGCAGTAGACCTGCCAGAGCGCGTCGAAGAAGTCCTCGTCGTCGTTCGGGCGCTTTTCACTGAAATCGAAAGTATACTTGTTGCCGTAGCAGTCGATAAAGTACCCTTGATCGGCGGGAGACTTGGCGTAGTTGGTGTAGTGTTCCACAAAGACTATCCAGTCGGTCTTGGCGGATTTGTTGAGTACCGCGTCGCGGACGGGCTCGTATTGTTTGAGGGAGTTCATTATAAGCTCGTTGAAGCGCTTTTCACTGTTGGTGGCGGCGTATTCAGTGGAGATACCGCAGGATATCCTCATGCAGGAGGTGTAGGTATCGGGGACCTCGCAGACGTGCCCTTCAACGCATGGGCAGCTTCCGCCGCAGCTCCCGTAAACTACCGACGTGGTGTAGGATACGGTGTAGACCTTGCCGGTGGAACTGTCGGTTATCTCAAGGTAGGGAGTGCCGGTGTAGGCATAGCCCTCGGTAAGCTCGGGCTGCTGCTCATTGGCGGTTATTGTCTCCCAGAGCTCGGCGATGACCTCGGGATCGGTGATATCTCCCTCGTATTCCCTCTTGTAGTTCTCGGCAGCGCTCACCTCAAAGCCGTAGCCGTAAAAGCTGAGATTATCGAGCTTGCAGTCGGATATATAATTCATCGGTTTATTTCGGAAAAGACCGTGATGTCCGCCGTTTCCGTGGTGTCCGTTATCGTTTTCCCGGTGGTGAGTATAAGGGGCGGGCTGCGCCGCTTCGGTGTAAACAGGGGGGAGGTCGGGTTCGACAGGCGCTTCGGGAACGGTTTCGGTCGTATCGGTGTAGGGCGGCAGTCCGCATATTTCGCCATAAGGATACTCGCGCATTTCGCTGCTTTCGGGAATGTCCGGGCTCTCGGGCTCGCCATTGATGAAGGTGCTTAAAACATATTCGCAGTCACCGCAGGGGTAATTCACGTTTACGGCGTATACCTTATTAATAGGGTCGTCGGGGAGATCGAAGGTCCTGCCGTTGAACGGGAGCTCCTCAAAGCTGCTGTCGGCGGAATATGCGTAAACACTGCCGATCTCCGCGTCGTCGGAAAGCATAAGCGCCGCCTTGACTTCGCCGCTGAGGTCGATAACGGGAGCAGTATGGCGGCATTCCCAGGGAGCTGCGCCGCAGGCTATGGTATCGTAGGTCTCCTCGCCGACCTGCACCGACCATTGATAATTTGAGCAGGAGAGCGCGCGGTAGACGTTTCCCGCCCTTAAGCGAATTGCAGGAGGGCTTTCACTGTCGACAGTCTTGAAGATGTAGTCGCAGCTTCCCTGCTCATAGTCTACCGTAACGCAATAAATATCGTAGCCGCCGCAAAGGGTAAGCTCGCCGTCGGTTATTTCGCAGGAGCGGTCGTCAAAGCTGTCGCGGAAGCATACCGCGGAAACTATCTCGCCGCCGTTGGGTATCAGCACGGGGTTACCCGTGAACTCCGACACATTTATGCAGGCAGCGTCCGCGGTATCCGCAAGCGCGAAAATATCCGTCAGAGACGAGCGCGAAACGTCGTTTTCGTCCCAGTCGTAGCTGCCCGCAGTGAGGTTCACGCAGGAGACCGTTTCGGCGGTGCGGAGCTCCATTTGCAGTATCGGCGGCTCAAATTCCGCCGACGGCTCAACGGTAACAACGCTGCTCTCAGCCGCGCCCTCAAGCGGGTCAAGTCCCAGTGCCGTCTCGGACGAGAGACTGCTTTTCTCGGACGCGCAGCCGCTTATTAAAATAGAAGCGGCGATAATAAGTGGTAATGTGTATTTTTTCATTGGGATACCTCCTTTTGTATATAATACCAAGCAAGCAAGGAAAAAGCTGCAAAAAATTAAAAAACAGAAAAAATAAAACCGACTTTCGTCGGCACACTATATGTTGATCTTAAATGTTGATGTTGACAAGAAACTGTAATTATGATTAAGCCGTGTTGACAAGAGGTAAATGATTTAAAAGAATTTCAAAATTCCCGCAAGCACGCTCCGCTCACTATGTTCGCTTCGCACGATTGCGGGAAGCGGTCGGAATTTTCTGCGAAAATTCCGACACTTTTTGAAATTCCGCTGCGTGGGCTTTATGTGGCTTTTGCGTGGGGCGCGGGGTTTGTCGGATATAAAATTATGGCACCCCTTGTAGGAATCGAACCTACAACTGCCCCTTAGGAGGGGGCTGTTATATCCATTTAACTAAAGAGGCATATGTATATAGTATATCATTATAATGAGTGAATTGCAAGTGGTAAAATGACATTTTGTTAAAATTAACAAAAAATAGTTAAAAACCAGACTTTTTTTGTAATAAAATAAGAATTTGCGTATTAAATTGTCGGATATTTACAAGTAATTTTCATGCGGAGCGCGGGAATAATACTGTCGAGCGGATTTGCGTGGGTGTAAAAATGTGTGCGGTTGTGCGGCAAATTCGCTGTTTAAAGTTAGCGCGTAGGACAAAATTAAGTAAAATGAATAAAAAAAAAATGAATATTTATACAAATTGCACATTGACGAATGGGTGGTAAAAATGGTATAGTGTAATACAAGGACAGTTGCGCCCTTTTGGGGCAGCTATGCCAGAATGAACATCTCCGCGGCGCAACGCCGCAGGATAATTTTTCAAGGAGGATTTCAACTTATGAAAATAGCAAAGATTCTTTCCGCGGCTGCCGCTTGCGCAGTTGCCGCAACAGCGCTGGCAGTAAGCGCAAGCGCAGAGTTGACCGTAGTGGAGGGTGCTGCTGCGGAGCTTGCAAGCACCACAGGCAGATGGGCATATACCATATACTGCCCGAACGAGAATGTTCCCCTTAACATCAACCCCGATGATATCAAGGGCGTTCGCTTCACTATCAAGGCTGACGAGCCCGAGTGGTTTGAGGGTCAGACCGGCGGTGCGATTATCGTTTCCTGCGGTCCTGTTTCCGTAACACCCGAGGATCATAACTGGGCTTCTACCGGCTACTGGGGCGTTATTGACGAGGATCTCGAGCTCGATACCCATGATGATACCGCGGCTGTACAGTTCACAAGGGTTGGCGACTACACCTATGCCGCTACTCTTATGTTCGACGACAGCAATCGTCCCTACGGCGAGGTAACCTCCGTTGAGGACGGCTGGTGCAAGATTAACCTTGACGAGTGGGGCACCGATATGAGCGCAATGTCTGTTGTTTCTCTGGAGCTTCTTGACGCTTCCGGCGCTACCTTCGCGACTGTTGACGCTATGGGTAACTTGAGCATGGATTCCGCTCCTTCCACTCCCTCCACCCCCGATGAGCCCTCTGATAACAACACCGCTGCTCCCTCTACTCCTTCCAACAGCGGCGATAAGGGTTCTCCTGACACCGGCGTTGCGGGCGTAGCTGCCGCTGCGGGCGTAGCTGTTCTGGCTGCGGGCGCTGTCGTTCTCACCAAGAAAAGAAAGTAAGAAAATATTTTCGGGGTCGCTCCCTTCGGAGCGGCTCTGAAATGTTATAACTTAAGTTGTGCCCACAAGCTTGTACATATACAAAATGTGGGAAACAGGAGGATTTGATTTATGAAAATCACAAAGATTCTTTCCGCGGCTGCTGCCTGCGCAGTTGCTGCCACCGCGTTGGCTGTAAACGCAAGCGCAACGCTGACCGAGGTTGAGTCGACCGGCATTTTCAAGTGGGGAACCCAGTCCTGGATGCCCGTTGTTTACTCCGACGGTACGTTTGACGCTGCTGAGAAGGACGTTACCGACGCAGGCTTTGATTGCCAGGAGATTGCTTCCGTAGAGGTCGTTTTCACACCCGCTGAGCCCGAATGGTGGGAGGGTGAAGTAGGCGGCGCTATCGTTCTTTCCAACAAGAGCGTTGACGACGCTACACACAACTGGATAGGCAAGGAGTTCTGGGGCGTGATCGATGAGGATCTGGAGCTTGAGACGATCGACAGAGACAAGCCCGTACAGGCTGTAAAGACCGGCGATCTTGAGTACACCGTTACCATGATCGTTGACGACACCAACAACGTTGTTGACAACTACTCGCTGGTACAGGTTGCTTTCCAGGAGTGGAGCACCGGCATGACCGATATTACCGTTCTGGGCATGACTCTTAAGGACGCAAGCGGCAACGTGCTCATAGCTTACGACGCTAACGGCAACGCTACCACTTCCACACCCGCTCCCGCGGCTCCCGTTGAGGACACAACTCCTACCGATACCGACGCCCCTGCGGAAAACACCGCTCCCGCAGCTCCCGCTAACGACAGCAAGGGCTCGCCTGACACCGGCGTTGAGGGTATTGCGGCTGTTGCAGGTGCTGCTATCGTAGCCGCAGGCGCAGTTGTTCTCTCTAAGAAGAGAAAGTAATAACCGATTGGCAGTTTTCCACTTTTTGGAAAATTTTACCAATAAATCGTCCGAAAAAAATTCGGACAAGTGAAACTTTTTCACACCCCCGCATGACTACCGTATTGCAAACGGAAAACAAAAAATTTCTCGGATAGTGAAACTTTTTTGCGCTCCCACGCGACTACGGTTCTGCAGGCAGACGAAAAAAAATTTTACGGAATGTGAAACTTTTTTGAGAATGCCGCTGACTACATAGTCAGAACGGGAAAAAACCGTTTATCACATCCAAGTGCCCGATAACTTGAGATGTAAAAAACCAAATTTAGGAGGACTATTATGTTAAGAAGAAAGATTCTTACTTCTGCTATGGCTTCTGTAATGGCACTGACTTCCATTTCAGCTGTAGCTTTTGCAGATGAGACAGCAACCGCTGCAAAGAACGTAAAGACTAAGGAAGACCTTAAGAAGCTTGTTACAGAGACCTACGGCGACAAGTATCGTTCCAGCGAGATCAACGACTTTGGTTCTGTATCCGCTGACAGAATGCTTGCAGTTCTGGAGTTTGCTGACGAGATAGTTGCAGACAACGAGACCGACGATAATGACGCGACTGTTGCTTACGATATGGTAATCGCGGTTAAGAACCAGCTGAAGCACTACACCGCTTCTCAGCTCCGCGATCTGATGAACCAGGTAAAGCCCATCGTTGATTCCAACAACATCAACAATGAGGATCTGGGCGATGCTATCTATGATGACACCGCATATCAGGCTCTGGTTGACGCTTACGACGAGGCGGATTCCGTTATCGATTCCAACGACTCCAACGCTATCACAGATGCTTATCTGAACCTGGACGCTGTTAAGAGCCCCGCTGCTCTGACTGCTGTAAGCAAGTCTCAGTTCAACCAGGCTATCAAGGCTCTTGAGTCTGCTCTTAAGAACAAGAACAAGTACGAGAACTGGAGAAGAGGTTCTCTTGGTTACACCGGCGGCGACGCTGCAGGCTGGTTTGGCTGGAGATTCACCGCTTCCAACACTAAGTCTACCATCACCTACGGTGAGCTTTATTATTTCGCTGACAAACTGATCGAGGATGCTGCCGGCGAGGGTGTTGTTGACATCTACTCCGAGTACGACAGATTCACCGAGATCAAGAGCGCTTCCAGAACGACCGATACACTGATCGTTGACGCGTACAAGCTGGCTGACCAGCTCGCACAGGTGCTGAACAGCTTTGAGGCTGACGACACCAACCGTGCTTCCAGATCTCAGATCAACTCTTTGATCAGCGAGTACAACGGTCGTCTGGTATATGAGTTTGCTGCTGATAACGCTTACACTCTTCTGAGTGAGGTTATGGCGCATGACGCTAATCTGCAGATCGAGATGGTTGATCCCACAAACGTTAATAAGACCACATATATTAAGGCAAGCGACCGCCTTGATCAGCTTGCTGCCGGTCGTGCACCCTATTCTGCTGCGTCTTCGCTGGTTACTTCCGGCGCACAGTCTGCATTGACTGCAATGGAGCCTATCCTCAGCGATCCCGAGAATTGGTGGAATGGTGATGCTGCAGAGACCGAGGGCTTCCAGTATAATGCTGTTCGCTACGCGGTATTCCATGGCGATCTTACTGCTGAAAAGATCGTTGAGAAAGTTGATGCTGCAGGTGATTTGACCGATGCTAATGCTGAGATCGTAGAGACACTGGCTAAGGTATACGCTGACGCAATCAAGGCAGAGTGCACTGATGGCAAGAGCTTTAAGCAGAATTGGGATGATGTTGCTTGGGGCGAGAGCACTGAAAATAATATAGCTAAGGCTGTAACTGATTTGAATGCTGTTGGCGCGGCTGCTGTTACCAAGTATATCAACGATACCTTCAGCAATGCTAAGGGCGTATTCCTTGTAACCTCTGCAGATGGTACCAATAAGCTGATAGACGCTACTCTGAGAGTTAAGGCAACGGCAGCGTTCTATCTGATCACCGATAACAACGGTGTAACACGTCTGTCTACTTCTTCTACTCTGGGTTCCAATGACAAGGTGGCTAAGAGAGTAAACGCTAATGTTGCGGTTGATCTGGCTGACTATGTAACCGTAACCGCTGCTCAGGTTGCTGGTGTTGATGACCACAAAAGCAATGCTGTTGTTGATGACGATAGCACTAACTTTACCACTCTTGAGGTTGCTTACGATGTAGCTACAAAGTACCTCGCTGAGGACTTCTCCGCTATTACAGCACTGGATACTCTTGAGGATATCGCTGATCCTACCAAGTCCAACACCAAGGGCTATACAATGGCTTACAGAGCGCTCAAGTATGCGCTGAATGACCGTTACGACGGCGATGTGGCTAAGTACACCAGAAAGGATGTTACCGATCTGATCGACAAGTGCTATGACTTGATCGACGACTGCGGCGAGTGCGCTCTGTTTGCGGATAACATCCAGAACCTCGTTAATGCACGTAAGGTTGCTAACGCTTGGATCGTTGAAGCAAACAAAACCAAGACCTACAAGGACGGTACTATCGTAGACGGCAAGACCTCTACCACTGTTTACAAGACGCTTAAGGATGTTTATGACAGACTTGAGAATGATACTAAGGCATTCGCTATCTCCTACGGTCAGGTTTATGATCTCATTGCAGACGTAGAGAACAGACGCGACGAGGGCGAGCTGGTACTTGACGATGCAGGCGCTGCTCTTCTCGAGAAGGTTGCTTACGAGCTGGCTACTATCCAGTCTCCTTCCGACGATCTCGATGACGAGGCTATCGACGTAGACAACAGATTCCTTGCATACAACAGACTTGCAACCTTTGAGGGTAACACCTACGATCTCAGCTACGGCGGAAGAACTGTTACAGTTTCCAAGAATTACGACCACTTGGCGCTGAGAGACGACTACAACGCTCTTTACAAGCTCGTTAACCCCGAGGCAGGCGAGTTCAAGGTTGGTGACGTTGACAAGAACGGCGCTGTAAATACTCTTGACGCTGCTGCTATCTTGAAGGCTATTGTTGACGGTACTGTTGATACTCTCGACAAGACTCTGGCTGACTTTGATGCTAACGGTGTTGTAAACACTCTTGACGCTGCTGCTATCAAGAAGGCTGTTGTTGACGGCACTGTTTAATCAACCTAATTCCTGTTTGTTAATAATCCCCTAACGCGGGGCGAAAGCCCCGCAAAGGGATTTATTAAATAAACTATAAAAATCATGGAGGAAAATAATATGAAGAAGATTTTATCTCTTGGCGCTGCTGCTGCAGTTCTGTCTTTGACAGCTGTTGCTGCTTCTGCCGACATCGTTGTAACCGATAACGGTACTGCCCCTGTTGCAGGCGGCGAGTACGTTGTAGAGGTTGTTGTTGACGGCGAGTTCCCCGTCATCAATGATCTGGCTGCTACCCAGTTCACCGTTCAGGCTTCCGACAATCTGACTCTGGTTTCCGGCACTGCTGATGGTGCGGGTCTTTTCAATGCAGAGAGAATGACATTTGCTTATGCAGCTGCTGAGGCTCCTGCTGACGGCACTGTTCTGCTGACCCTGGTATTCACAGTTGATGCTGCTGCTGAAGAGGAAGTTAGTGTATCTATCGTTCCCGATGCAGGCTTCGAGGCTGGTGTAAACGCTGACGCTGTTACTTCTGTTGTAGTTGAGGACGGCGGAGAGCCTATCACCGATGTAACTTTCGAGACTGAGACAGTTCCTGTTGAGGATACTGTTGAGTCTGAGCCCGCTCCTATTACTGTTGATACTCCTAACGAAACTGATGACAGCAATAAGAACGACAATCCTAACACAGGTATTGCTCTTGCGGTTGTTCCTGCTCTGGTTGCAGGCGCTGCTGCTATCGTAGCTGCTAAGAAGAGAAAGTAATCTGTAACGTAAGCGTTACTAAAGTGAGTTAACAGCTCATTGAATGGTTACTCTTCAAGGTAATTAACAAATGATCCGCCCCGAGAGATTGGGGCGGATTTTTGTTTATAATGCTGACAAGGGATTTTATAAATGGTAAATTTCAATAAAAAATCACAATAAAGTTTGTTAAAACCAACAAAAATAAAAAAGAGAAGTAAAAAATGACATTATATTACTTAAAACATCAAAATATATTTACTTAAATAGAACTATATATAGACAATAAGAATGCAGAAATACTAGAAACCGTACAAAATATAGAATACACGGGAATATAATAGAACAAATTGACAAAAAGAGTACAAAAAATAAAAATTTAGATAAATTGCATAAAAAGTTTAAATCTTCTTGACATTGAGGTGTAAATTTGTTATAATTATAGCGGAGTATGATGGTTTTGAAATACGCGTGTGTGCAAAATTTCACATAAATATTACGGACAAGAGGGACGGTAACTGACAATGGATAGTATTATTACCGCAAAAAACGTCTGTATGGATTTTAAAATTGGAGACGGAAGCGTAGTCCACGCACTGAAAGGCATTGACCTTGAGATACAGCCAAACAAGCTGTCGGTGCTGCGCGGGCGCTCCGGCTCAGGCAAGACTACTCTGATAAATATACTCGGCGCCCTTGACAGACCTAGCTCGGGCGAGGTATTTTTCCTTGATAAAGAAAACGATATCACAAAATTAAGCGATCCTCAGCGCGACAGGCTGCGCAGGGTGGATATGGCATTCGTGTTCCAGTCGGTGGCGCTTATCTCTACTATGACCGCTTTTGAAAATGTGGAGTTCGCGCTAAGACTCACCGATCTTCCCTATAAAGAACGCGTAGAGCGTGCCAAACAGAGCCTGGTGCAGGTCGGTCTTGAAAAAAGAATGCACCACAGACCGGGCGAGATGTCCGGCGGAGAACAGCAGAGGGTGGCTATCGCGAGAGCAATCTCGCACTCGCCGAAAATAATCTTTGCCGACGAACCCACCGCCGAGCTTGACAGTCCCACTGCCTTTGCGGTAATGAAGCTGTTTAAAGACCTAGTGGAACAAAACGGTCTGACGATCGTTATGACAACGCACGACACGTCTATGATGGAGGCGGCGGATATAGTCTACACACTGGAGGACGGCGTTATAGGCGAGGTCACCGTCAACGGAACGGAGGAGTAAAATGCCGAAAAGGGTAATGCTTGCTCCCCCCGAAAACGTGATGGTGCAGGCGGAAAATCTTGTTAAAATATACAAATCCTCTGGCGTTGAGGTCATGGC
>CAMWLH010000054.1 GCA_947175045.1 uncultured Clostridia bacterium
TGCGGATAAACATATAAAATCTAACAAAACAAACAGCTACACTAAATTATCATTTGTTTTTTTTCTAATACTAATTATACGACAAATCCACCCAAAAGTAAAGTTTATTTTCTTACGAATTTATGATTTTTCGTTTTTTGTTCTGCGTGCTATTGTACAAAAATTGCATTGACGCCCAATGTGTTTTTGTATATCTTGCACAATTCGATAAATCTTTCTTTAGCTAATAATCCGAAAACCGTGCTTTTTTCCGAAAAAAAGACAAAGGCGCTTGAATTGTCGCGGAATATGTGCTATAGTTAATATAAGAAAACATAATGCGGAAGGGCTGCAATGCCTTTCGGCAGGCTGTCGGCTTTCCACTGTCCAATAGGGATGTGCAAAACTCAATTTCACAAATGCAGCTCTACAATATATAGCGGTGATTTGCACAAATCGTTCCATATAAAGTGCTAACTCTTTAAGAGATTTGCGTTTTGCTCATCTCTACTGTCCAATGTAATGGAGGTGCGGTATGAGAAAATATACGGGTAAAAGCGTTTACGGCTCGGTCGTTGTCGGAAAAGTATCACTTCCCAAAAGAAAAACGCTTGCGGTCAAGCGCGTTCGGGTAGAAGATATTGAGACGGAAAAACAAAGGCTGGAGGAAGCTAAAAGAATCTCCGTGCTCCAGCTTTGCGAAATTTACCGCAAGGCGCTGGTAAAGGTTGGAGAGGCTAACGCGAGCATTTTTGAGATACATATAATGCTTGTCGACGACGAAGATTACAACGAATCCGTGTACAGCATTCTCGAGAGCCAGAGGGTAAACGCCGAGTACGCCGTAGCGGTCACGGCGGATAACTTCGCGCAGATGTTCGCGGCTATGGAGGATTCCTATATGCGGGCGAGAGCCGCGGATGTGCGTGATATTTCCGACAGGCTGATAGCAAATCTTCTCGGCGATCTCCCTAATATACCTATGCCCGCGGAAACGGAAAACGGCAGTGTTATCTGCGCTTGTGACCTCGCTCCAAGCGAGGCGATACTGCTGGATACTGACAAGGTGTCCGCCTTTGTTGCGGCGCAGGGTTCGTCAAACTCCCATGCGGCGATACTCGCAAGGAATATGGGGATTCCGGTGATCTTCGGGGCGGGTGAGGAATTTCTCTCCGAAATAGAAAACGGCGAGGAGATAATCGTCGATGGGTATACGGGGGAGATATACCTTGAACCCGACGAGGAAACTCGGGCGTTCTCTCTCGAAAAGCAGCTCGCGCACGGGGAGCGAAAGCGCCTGCTGACGGAACTTAAAGGCAAGGATAACGTCACCCTTGACGGCAGAAGAATAAATATATGCGCCAATATCGGCGGCGTGGATAATATAGGCGAGGTGCTGCTAAACGACGCGGGAGGTATAGGACTTTTCCGCAGTGAGTTTATCTGCTTCGGGTGCAGCCAATATCCTACCGAGGAGCAGCAGCTCGCGGTGTACAGGCGGGTCATTGAAAGTATGGCAGGAAAGCGCGTTATTATCCGCACTCTTGATATAGGCGCGGATAAGCGTGCGGATTTTTTCGGGCTTGAAAGAGAGGAAAATCCCGCGCTGGGCTACCGCGGAATACGCGTAAGCCTGGAGCGTCCCGAGCTGTTTAAAATACAGCTTCGCGCTCTTTATAGAGCTTCGGTCTTCGGCAGGCTGGGGATAATGTTCCCAATGATAACAAGCGTCGGGGAGCTCTCCGCGGTCCTCGATATCTGCGGCGAGGTAAAGCGGGAGTTAAAGGAGCAGGGTGTGAACTACTCCGAAAACGTGGAAACGGGAATAATGATCGAGACCCCCGCGGCGGCGCTCATAAGCGACAGGCTCGCGCCTATGGTGGATTTTTTCGGACTGGGAACGAACGATCTTATACAATATACTCTTGCCTGCGACAGGGAAAACCCCAACATGGAAAAGTACTCCGATCCTCACCACGAGGCGGTCATGCGGCTTATTGAAATGAGCGCACGGAATGCCCATGAAAACGGCGCGTGGGTCGGAATATGCGGCGAGCTTGCAGCGGATACCACCCTTACAGAAGCCTTTATCCGCATGGGTATCGATGAGCTTTCGGTAGCGCCCTCAATGGTGCTTAAGGTGCGAGATACGGTCAGGAAATTAGACCTTTCGGTATAAAGGTATATATGCCGTCTCTGTGGGGGTGTTTGCATTGTACCTCAATAATGCGCGGCCGAACGTCAACACGAATATCGGTTTCCGCGCCGTTTTCCCTCACAGTAAGATATTGTACGCCTATTCTTTCACCAAAATTAATAAACGACGTTCCGCGATTTCTTCAACAGCAGAACCCGTTTCTGACGCTTCTGCCAAAAGCATTTTATAAAGCCGTATTGGGACTTCGATCTCCAATATCAAGTCCCTTTCTTGTTTTATTGCCGCCATTGAATCCGATCGTTATGGAATTAATGAACAAACAATGAACACGAATTCACAAAAAAAGCGGCTGTTTCTGCTGAAAATCCTCTGATCCTCAAACGGATTCAGAGGATTTTCGTTTAGTTGATTTAAGCATATAAAGCCGATACCAAATAAAAAAATACACTTGAAAAAACGTCCGACTTGTGTTATAATAAAAAAATAAAAAATTTTGAGGTGGAAAGATGCGTATAGTTTCTTGCTAAATTTTTGCATATCACTAAATGGTTTAGCACAGGATTTATACCCGTGCTGTTTGCCGTGTGCTGATATGTGGGCAGGAATGTTCGCACTTTCCAATAATACCACAAATTCGTTTGTAAGGAGTAATTTATGTTTGAGATCAAAGACAAATTTTATCTTAACAGCGAGCCTTTCCAAATAATCTCTGGAGCGATTCACTATTTTCGCACTGTTCCCGAATATTGGCGCGACAGGCTTGAAAAGCTTGTCAATATGGGCTGTAATACAGTTGAAATATATATCCCGTGGAATTTTCACGAGCCTAACAGGGGAGAATTCCTCTGGGAGGGCAGCCGCGACGTCTGTCGTTTTATCGAGACGGCAAGGGAGCTTGGACTGTATATGATTGTGCGTCCGTCGCCGTACATCTGCGCGGAGTGGGAATTCGGCGGGCTGCCCGCATGGCTTCTAAAGGACAGGGGAATACGGCTGCGCTGCTCATACAAGCCGTATCTTGACGCGGTTTATGAGTATTACCGCGAACTTATGCCAAAACTTGCGCAGTATCAAATTGACAAGGGCGGCAATATCATCTTAATGCAGATCGAGAACGAATACGGTTACTACGGCAACGATACGGAGTATCTCAAGTTCCTGCGCGACACTATGCGCGAATTCGGTATCACCGTGCCGTTCGTAACCTCGGACGGTCCGTGGAGCGAGTCGATTTTCAAGTCGGGAATGGTCGACGGAGCTCTGCCTACGGGCAACTTTGGCTCGGGCGCGGAATGGCAGTTTGGACAGATGAAAAAGTTTATCGGAGATGACAAACCGCTGATGTGTATGGAATTCTGGAACGGTTGGTTTGACGCGTGGGGAGAGGAGCACCACACCACACATCCCGAAAAAGCCGCTGCGGAGCTTGACGAGCTGTTAAAGCGCGGCAGCGTGAACTTCTATATGTTCGAGGGCGGCACGAATTTCGGCTTTATGAGCGGTCGAAACAGCGGCAGCAAGACCGCAGATGTGACCTCTTACGATTACGACGCGCCCCTCACCGAGGATGGCAGGATCACCGAAAAATACGAACAATTCAAGACTATTATCTCAAAATATCGGCATTTTGATCCGATACCCCTTACCATTGAGATAAAGCGTAAAGCATACGGTGAAATTCCCTGCACGGGCAGTACGGAGCTGCTTGCGAACGCCGACAGGCTCTCCGTGCCCGTGAAATCGGTCTATCCGCTGTCAATGGAGGATATCGGACAGAATTACGGCTATATCCTCTATCGGCTGCAAGTCCGCAATAACGAGACCGTGAACGATATCCGTCTTGAAAACGCCGCCGACAGGGTGTTGGGCTATCATGACGGCGCGTATCTGTTCACGGCGTTCGCGGAAAGCATATGGGAGAAATTCGAGCTTTCGGAAAAGCGCTCCGGCGGCGTAATCGACCTGCTGTGTGAAAACATCGGGCGCGAGAATTTCGGCACGGGTCTCGAAAATCAGCGCAAGGGAATACTCGGCGGTGTAAAAATTAACGATCACCGTGCCTTCGGCTTCGAGATATTCCCTCTGCCGTTGGACGAAAAGCAGCTTTCCGCGCTCAAATTTGACGAAAATCCCGTCGGGAACTCTCCCGCGTTTTTCCGATTTGACTTTGACGTTGACGAGCCCTGCGATACGTTCCTTGATACGGATGGTTTCGGCAAGGGCTGCGCGTTCGTGAATGGTTTCAACCTCGGGCGTTTCTGGGAGATCGGTCCGCAAAAGCGGTTGTATATCTCTGCGCCGCTGCTGAAAAAAGGTCCAAACACGATAATTCTTTTCGAGAC
The DNA here is from genome assembly GCA_947175045.1 of uncultured Clostridia bacterium. Taxonomy (GTDB): domain Bacteria; phylum Bacillota; class Clostridia; order Oscillospirales; family Ruminococcaceae; genus CAG-115. The sequence goes on from CAMWLH010000054.1 coordinate 4,480, forward strand.
GGAGGGCAAGCACGCGGACAGGATACTTCTTTCCGATACCCCCGACCTTGGCTGAACAAACCGATAAAAAAGGCAGCCCGTACAGGCTGCCACAGACTGTATATAAAGTGCTGACAAGGAGCAAATTATTTAAATGCGAATTTTCCGCACCACTGCACCCGCCTTCGGCGGGTTCCGTTAGCCTCGATTTAAAAGCTCCGCCCGCTTCGCGGGCGGAGCTTTCAAATCGGCTTGCGAAAAATTCCTGCGTCAACATTGCGTTGCCGTAACTTTTTCTACAAGCTGAGGCAGCCCGTACAGGCTGCCTCAGCAATTTTAAAATTGCTGAGGGTTTTTTGAAAAAATTTTTAATTAACAAGTTAGTTCACTTATAAAGCTAAACGAAGAAATATACACTTTAAGAACCCGTCCCACTGTACTTCATCGCTCCGAACATCCAGAGCTTATAGCTAAACCAGAAAAACGCGCAGCCGAACAGCGGTGAGAGCCACGACAACAGCGGCACTTCGTCGGGGCGCAGTATAACAAGGCTTGGATAATACGCGATAAACGCTATAGGCATAATGAAAGTAAAAATAAACCTGAAAACGGGACTGAATATCGTTATCGGATATTTCGCATAATCCTTGAATTTCAGCGTAAGATCAAGCAAATAAAACGAATTCTGTATCCAGAAGCAGGTCGCTGCCGCCGCGTTTTGCAGCGCCATCATAATAAGCGACGCGGTGATGAGGAACACGATAGTTTTCAGCAGTATAAGCGGAGTAAAGCCGAGCCCAAGCTTTATCCACGAATATATCAGCGTGCCGATACCGAACGCAAGCTGCCCCAGTCCCTTTATGTCGAACACCTCCGACTGATAGTAGAAAAACAGATTTATCGGACGGAAGCAGTACTTGATAAAATCGCCCGAATAAACGTACATTCTCAAACTCCAGTTGTTGTCCAAAAAGCACTGCACGGGGGTGAGCGATACCAGTGAAAATCCGTACAAAAACAGTATCTCATAGTAGTTCCACCCGTTTATAGAGGGAAAATTGCGGAACAGTATCCAGAAGCTCACAAAACCCGCGATATTTGTAAATATCATACCGATAGTCGAAATTATAAAATCGGCGCGGTAACTCATTTTGCTTTTCAAGTCCTGCGCAAGAATTTTTCCGTATATTTTCAGATAAAAGCCAAGTCCTTTTCTTTTCATAGCCTAACCTCCGTTCACGGTGATCTGCCGCAGCGAGAATTTCCAGAACAACTTGCCGAGCAGCGTCATTCCTACGCACCACAAAAGTTGTGTACCGAGCGTGGTGACAACCGTTTCAAGCGTCGGGCTGCCGTCAAGCAGCAGCGTCAGCGGCGCGTTGTAGATTGACTGAAACGGCAGATAGTACACAACGGTTTTCAACGGCTCGGGAAAGAACGCGATAGGCACGGTCGCGCCTGACAACAGCAGCACTATCACTTGTTTCATTATATTGATTCCCCATATGGATTCAGTGTACAGGCATATCGTGCCCACGATAAAATCTATGCTGTAATTTATAAGCACCGCCAGAATTACCGACACGGCGAAATACAACAGGTTTATACCAAGCGGCACTGCTCCGTGCGTTACAACGCTCACAACGATAAACGTCGGAAGGAAAGTGAAAAAGAACTGCGTAACAAAACTCCCGGAATACGACCAGAACAGATAACGGCGGTATTCAATGGGTTTAAGCAGATCAAGGACGATCTTTCCCGATTGGATATTCCGTCCCATTTCCCAGACCGCGTACATCTCCATAAAATTGAACAGTGCCGTTGCGAGCACCAGATAGATCAACGTATCGGTAAACGTCATACCGTTTACGACGTCCGTTTCCACCGAGGCATAGATTGACTTCCACAGAAAATAAACCACTATCAGATATAGTAGATTTCCTATCACCATAATGACCGTCGCGAGCCTGAACTGGCGCGATTCAATGATACCGATTCGGGTGAGGGAAAGGTATTTTTTCAGCTTCATTCCACACCCTCCTCGTAAATTTTCTTGATCACGTCCTCGGTGGAGATCTCCTCAAGCTGCATATCGCGAATATCAAAAGAGCTTCGCAATTGGTTCAGTACCTCCATTACCGTAGCCCGCTCCTCGTCTACCAGAACTGATATCCATTCCTCGTCGGCGGATACAGAGAAATCAGGGAGTTGCGCCTTCACTTCCTCGGCGCGCTCCGTCAAAATACCTTCAACGCGTATCTTCAAGGTGCGGTAAGAGCCGAAAAAGCCCTTTAGATGCTCTATATCATTGTCATACAGCATCTTTCCTTTGTCAATGATAACTATTCTGCGGCAAAGAGCGTCAACGTCTCCCATATCGTGAGTGGTGAGAATTACGGTCGTGTTTTTCTCTTTATTGAGTGCGTGAATAAGCTCGCGAATTTTCGACTTCATTGAAACATCCAGACCTATTGTCGGCTCGTCTAGAAAGACTATCTTCGGATTATGCAGAAAGGCGGCAAGAATATCGCTTAATGTCCGCTGTCCAAGTGACATCTGACGAACAGGCTTATGGAGCAGCGGCTCGATATCCGCAAGAGAACGGTACATTTCCAGCATATTCTCATATTCGCGGTCGGCGATTTGGTAAATATCCTTGAGCAGCTTAAACGATTCTATAAGCGGCAGCGCCCACCAGAGCTGCGAACGCTGCCCGAATACTACGCCTATCTCCTGCGCGTTTTTCGTTCTGTTTTTATAGGGAATGTTTCCGCCGACCAATATCTCACCCGAGGTCGGTTCCAGCACACCGGTCATCATTTTGATGGTGGTGGATTTTCCTGCGCCGTTCGGTCCGAGGTAGCCGACGATCTCGCCCTGTTCGATGTTCATAGAGATATTGTCCACGGCGCGGACGATCTTGTAATCTCTTGAAAAAAGGTCTTTAAGACTGCCCTTTAACCCCTCGCGGCGGTTAAGTACTTTAAATTCCTTTGTAACGTTTTGAATTGTGATTATCGGCGGCATATGAAAAACCTCTCTTTTCAAATTTATTTTTTGTCCTATAACAGGATATAAAATTTTCTTTTTTAGTATATCATAATAATTGTCCTATGTCAAGACTTTTTGAAAAGGAGGGCAATTTTTATGGCGAGGATAATTGACGGACAAAAAATGAACATTGTCGGAAAGCAGGTGCGGAAATTCCGCACGGAGCAGAAGCTGAGCCAGCAGCAGCTTTCGGATAAACTCGAAACGATAGCCGTATACATCTGCCGCGGCTCTGTTTGCCGCATTGAGGAACAGACGAGAACGGTATCCGACATTGAGCTTTGGGGGCTGTCGCAGATATTGCGCAAGCCGATAGAGTGTTTTTTTGAGGATATGTAGAAGCTTCTCTGCGCCTTCTTGACAATCGTAGGTCAATGTGATATAATTATATCGCAAAAAAGAGGATATTTCAACCGTAATTTTGCAAAATAATATAACAAAAGCGCAGGATTGGCATATGAAAAAGAGGTGCGTCAATTTTATTGACTTGAACAATGACCGCAGTGAAAAGATCAAATACACCTATGCCGACTTTTCGGTCTATTATCACAAGGGGCGGTTTTCGTCATACCCAAATTATACGCTTAAAAGTCATTGGCACGATGACTTTGAACTTGTCGTGCTAATTTCGGGACGGATCACCTACAACGTCAACGGGCAATTGGTGAGCTTAGGCGAAGGAGAGGGGATATTCGTAAACTCGCGCCGCCTGCATTCCGGATTCTCGGACGATCTGACGGAGTGCGAATATTATGTAGTGCTGTTTCACCCGGCGGCGTTATGCTCCTTAAAGCAATTTGAACACGAGCTGGTTACGCCCGTAATAAATTCTCCGCAGGACTTTATACACTTAAAGTCCGACACACCGTGGCACAAAGGGATAATTAATCTGGTACATAAAATTGCGGAAAAGTCAAACGACAAAACCGCGCCTTTTGCGGCTCTCGGCTCAATTTATCTCATATGGAGCGAAATAGCAGTGCATGTTGATCTGAGCCGCAAGTCAGGGAATGATAACACAAGGCTGTCCGAATTGAAAGCCATGGTCTCATATATTCACGAATACTATTCTCAAAAGGTCACGCTGGAAGATATCGCACAGTCGGGGTATGTTTCAAAGCGAACTTGCGGCGGCTTATTCCTAAAATATCTGTATAAAACGCCCATAGAGTATCTTAACGATTACAGGCTTCAAAAAAGTATCGAACTTATGAAAAGCACCGATAAAACGATACTTGAGATCGGTCTCGCATGCGGTTTCTCGGGAGCGAGCTATTATGCAGAGGTTTTCCGCAGGAGCTTCGGGAAAAGTCCTGCCGAATACAGGAAAAAATTCATATAATATAATTTAGCTCGTCATGCGGGGCGCATTTCTCCAAATCCAAAATCAGCGCGTTGCTCTTTATCATGTTTGTTTAGGATTTCAGCGGCGGAAAATCCAAAGACTTCCAATTATACTTTCTGTTTTTGAGCTTGATCTCCATCTTGAACTCTATGTAATTGGCAACGTTTGGCACACCGAAAACTATGTCCGAAAAGTCTATCCAAAAGAGATCGGGTTCGCCTTTCTCCTGGCTCTTGCCGTTCCAGTTGATAATAAATTATTTTGATTTGAGCTTCTTTCCTTTGTCTATCATTGTGTATCTCCTAATGTTATAGGGAATGCGGCAGTAAGCATTCCCTAGTCTTTTGAGTATGTGTTTTTTGCTTTGATGACTTAATCAGAAAACATCATATAAGTTTTTTGTGCTAGATATTCTATGGCATTTGAGTCTATTACCTCTATGTTCTTTCTAAAAAAGTTTTCAATAAACGGTGCAACCCTACATTGAGAGCCTTCCGTAGGTGAAATACCCAAATCCAAACAGTCAATATAGTCGGTTGATGAAATCAAATATGGCGAGCATAACGACAAGAGAAACGTGAATGTCGTTGTAATATAACGGGAATCACCTATAATTTTATTCAGCGTAGAAATTAGCTCGTCTGTATTGTATCCATTAGCATTTTTATTATAATATATACGTCCGTTGCCATGCACATAATCATTTAATCGGGAATTGATATCGTCGAAATATTTTTTCAATTTATATTTTTTTACTGTTTCACTCAGGTTTGGTGACGTAGCAATTGTTTTTAATACGCCCCTCGACCATCTGCGATTTATGCAACAACAACGCCGATTTTATAAAGCTCGATTATTTAAACCGCATTTTAAAGGTTTTAAGGCAACACCGCACAAACCAGTTGCAAATTGGTGAAAAATAAGGTATAAT
>CAMWLH010000055.1 GCA_947175045.1 uncultured Clostridia bacterium
AAAAAAAAAAAAAAAATAAAATAAAAAATTAAATTAAAAATACACAAAACAGCCCCCCGTTTTTTGTCTATAACACCGTTTTTCCGATTTTTCTATGGAGTTTTTATTTAAAATATTGTATAATTATCTGTAATGATTCTTTATTATATTAGGAGATACATAATGAAACATAAATTTTTGGCGATCCCCGCGTTTGCCGCGGCACTATCCCTTACAGGCTGCTACTTCTTCCCCGCCGAGGAGGAGTTGCTAGCGCCGCCCACGGTGGCGGTGGAGGACGTTTCCTACTCGACTTATACCGTGCGGTCAAAGACGATAGTAAATTCCGTTATGGCTTCGGGGTATGTGACCTCAAAAAGCGAATACGAAGCCTCTTTCCCCGAAAGCGGCGGGCAGCTCAAGAACATCTATGTGACGGCAGGGCAGTTTGTTGAGGAGGGCGAGCTTCTGGCGGAACTTGACACGGGCGATCTCCCCTACCTTTATGAGCAGCAGCAGCTCATAGTGCAAAAAGCGGCGCTTTTTGCGGGAAACAGCGAAGCGGACAGGCTTCAGTACGAGATGGAGCAGAACACTCTCGCGGAGTACGAGCGCAGGCTGCAAAATTCGCGGCTGTATGCGGGAATGTCGGGACAGGTCTGCTTCACGGAGAATATGAAGCCCGGAACGCAGGTCACCGCTTACAGAACCGTCGTCAAGGTGGTCGATCCCACAAATCTTTTTGTGAAATACACCTCAAACAATATGAGAACGTTCACGCTGGGCAGCGACGTTACTATAACGGTGAACGGCGAGGAGTTCGGCGGATACGTCTCCAAAACTCCCGCCGAAAGCATGGAGGGGCTGTATGACGAATACCCACATCTCGCCGCCGACACCTCCAGCATCTACTGCGAGTTTGACGGAGATATACCCGATTTCATTTCAATAGGAACGCTGGCGGACATCACGTCTATAATAGAAGTGCACGACAACGCGGTGGTGATCTCCAAAAATCTGATAAAAACCGACGGCGACAGGAAATATGTCACCATTCTCGACGAGAACGAGAACAAAAAAGAGGTCGACGTGGTGGTCGGGATAGAGAACGCGACGGAGGCGGAGATACTTTCGGGGCTGTCCGCGGGCGACAAAGTTGTTGTTAGATAGGGAGGACGGACATTGTTTACACTTCTTTTCCGCAAAATGCGCAACACAAAGTGGATGATACTCTGCCTTTTTGTCGGATTTCTGATGGCAGCGGGCATGATGAGCGCCGTGCCGATATATATGAACGCCTCCTTACAGCGCATACTTATTAAAGATATGCAGGAGTACCAGCTTGACACGGAGCTGTACCCGGGGGAATACGCTGTCTCGGCATCGCTGCCGCTGAAAGCTACCACCGAGGAACGTATAAATACGGTGAACACGCTCTCCGCACTGGCGGAGGGACAGTCGCGCCGCCTTGCCATGCCGATTGACAACAGCAAGCTGTATGTGTCGGACGGATTTCAGTATCTGATGAGCGGCTCCACTACCCGCACAAAAATGATAGGTATGACGGGTATCGAGGATCATATTGAGATCATCAACGGCAGAATGTATTCCCGGCAGCGCGCCGACGACGGCAGTTTCGAGGTGATCTGCAACGAGGAAGCGCTTAAGGTTCTCGATATAGTATGCGGGCAGAGCTATCCCGTTCAGAACAGCTTTTACAGCCAGACCGCTCCGCTCACCGTTAAGATAGTCGGAGTTTTCAAGCTGTCTGACGACAACGATTCCTACTGGTCGGAGAGCATGGATGATTACCTCAACGGGCTTTTCATGGACTATGACGCATTCATGAACGACTATGTCATGACGGGAGTTACCACGCTCAACGACATCAACTACCGCTGCTGCTTCGACTACAATCATCTTGACCTCAACAGCCTTGGTGACGTTACGGAGGATCTCGCGACGGACTTCGAGCTGTACCCCGCCTACGGGTATCAGTTCAGAATGGGCGTTTACGATATTCTGACGGAATATGCGGTGAGGGCGGGCGACCTCAAGCAGCTTCTCTGGATATTGCAGATACCCTCCATCGTAATGCTGGCGTTTTACCTGTTTATGGTATCCCAACTTAACGTTGAGCAGGAAAAGAACGAGATCGCGGTATTCAAAAGCCGCGGAGCCTCATCAAAGCAGATATTCGCCATTTACGCTCTCGAAACGGGAGTGCTGGGACTGGCAACACTGATAACAGCGCCGTTTATAGGGCTTGTTCTGTGCAGCTTTCTCGGCGTTTCCAACGGATTCCTTGAATTTGTCAACCGCACGGGGCTGTCCGCGCGGCTGTCGCTGGACGCGGTAATATACGCGCTTATCGCGGTGGTGATATTCTTCGCTACGACTATGCTCCCCATCATTCCCGCGTCGAAGCTCTCTATTGTAAAGTATAAGCAGAGCAAGGCAAGGGTAGTGAAAATGTCCGTCTGGGAAAAGGCTTTTGCGGACGTTATACTGCTCGGCGGCTCGCTGGCGTGGTATCTTTTCACGGCAGGCAGGATCGAGACGCTGTTTGAGGAGGGAACCTACGTTTCTGACGGCAGCATAAACCCGATGTATTTTATTTTCTCCACAATGTTCATTCTGGGCGCGGGTCTGCTGTTCATACGTCTTTATCCCTATCTGTTAAAGCTGATCTATCGGCTTGGGCGGCGCTTCTGGAGCGTGTCGCAGTATGTAGCGATAACCTCCGTCGCACGCTCGCAGGGCGGGCGGGAGCGCTTTCTTATGCTGTTTCTGGTAGTGACATTCGGTCTGGGTATTTTCTCGGCGAACACCGCGCGCGCCATCAACAACAGCAAATCCGACAGGATATACTATTCGGCGGGCGCGGACGTGGTAATTGACGCGTTCTGGCGAATGGAATCAAGCGAGGACAACTCGGGATATGTGGAGCTCGATTTTGAGCAGTTCGAGAACCTCAAGGGCGTTGAGAGCGCCGCAAAGGTGCTTAAAGAGGACGTGGATATCGCCGTAAACGGCGAATTGCAGCGCTCCAAAGCGGGGCTGATGGCGATAGAGCCGGGGCGGTTCTCGCAGACCGCGTGGTTCAGAGATGATCTGCTGCCCGTGCACTGGTGGAATTACTGCTCAGCGCTTGCGGAATGCCGCTCGGGAGTGCTGGCGAGCCGCTCCCTCGAGGAAAAGGGCTTGCAGCTCGGCGATACTATAACAGTGAGGTGGAACGGCAACGACGCGATAGAGCTTACCATACTCGCGTTCGTAGATTATTTCCCGTCGATAGACCCCGCGGAGCAGACCGAGGTGTCCCGCTCGGACGAAACCGTCCGCAAGGATTTCGTGATAGCGAATTACAATTATATAAGAAAGCTGACCGAATTTCAGCCCTATCAGATATGGCTGAAGATGGAGGATGGCGCTACCAGCGAGGAGTTGTACGAGGATATCACCGAAAAGAATATCAAAATACAGAAGATCACCGACTGCTCGCAATTACTCATTGCGGAAAAGACCGACCCCGATCTCCAGGGAATGAACGGCGCGCTGACAATGGGCTTTGTGGTTATAATGCTTATGACGGTCATCGGATTTCTGATCTACTGGATAATCTCGATACGGTCGCGGACGCTGCAATTCGGCGTGCTGCGCGCTATGGGCGTTACGTTTAAGGAGATAATCGCGACGCTTGGGTATGAACAGCTTCTGGTAAGCGTCGCCTCGATAGCGGCGGGATTTGTGATAGGCGGCATAGCGAGCGATCTGTATATACCGCTGTTCAGAACCATGTACGACGCTGCGGATCAGACCCCGCCCTTTATCGTAAGAGGGGACGCGGGGGATTATATAAAGATGTATGTTATTATCGCAATAATGCTGCTCGGCGGCTTTGCGGTTCTGGGCGGAATCATACGCAGGATAAATATCAACAAGGCGCTGAAGCTCGGCGAGGATTGACGGCGGCTGACAGCAGCGCTGTACCCGCGCAGTAAAGCAGTGTTCAAAAATAGCACATGCTGAAAATTTTTCACGAGAGGTTGAGTGACACGGAGCATCAGCGGAGTGTTACTCAACCGAGTCGCGGAAAATATCTTTTGATTCAGGAGAATTTGATGTTTGGCAGGAAAAAGAAAGCGGATTCAATGAGCTTCGCGCAGATAAAGGCGCTGGATAAAAAGGAGCTTCTGCATGTTATAATGAGAGACCCTGAGACATACAAAGAAATACGGCTCGGGGGGCACGGCGCTGTCAATTTTATAGGTAACGAGCTGCAAATAGTCTGTGAGGGAGTTACCGTGTTCGCCTGCCCCGCCGCCGAGGTAAAGGCAGGGGAGCTTATGAGCCACAACGGGATAGTGTTTAAGGGAAACGACAGAGTGTCGGGGGAGTTCCGCACGGTCACCGCTTTTTACGCTATAAAATTTTGATATAACAAGCGCGGGAACCTCGATCCCCGCGCGCAAATTCTTTTTGACCCGTCCGCGGAGTTTAACCGCGGTCTCCCTCTCTTAGCAGGAGGGGCGCTCTCACGTTGAGCTATACGGGCTGTCGGGAGGCATGCCGCTTCTTCTTCAATGTGGGAAGATATTTTATATAAACTACCGACAGATTCATTATAACATATTCTATTTTAAAAGTCAAGCGAGGTTTGGAAAATGCTCAGACAAGCCGTTATTACAGACTTAGACAGTATAGAAGAGGGATACCGTGAGCACTTCGCCCAAGAAAGAATACACGGCGCATACACCGTTTTTCGGGAAGGCGTCTACCCCACAAGAAAAACCGCGGAAGCCGCCCTGCAAAGCGGAGCGCTGTTTGTATACGAGGAAAACGGCGCTGTTCTGGGAAGTATCATTCTTGACAGCAAACAACCCGATGAATACCAAACAATAGAATGGCAAAGCGGAGCGTCGGACGAGGAAGTCAATGTTATACATTTGTTGATGGTGCGTCCCCGCGCGGCGGGAAAGGGCGTTGGCTCGGCGCTTGTCGGCTATGCGCTGGATGTCGCAAAACAGCGCGCCTGCATCGCCGTCAGGCTTGATACGGGCGAGCAGAATATCCCCGCCGTTTCCTTATATACAAAGCTTGGGTTTAAGCTGAATGCCGCTTCGTCAATGAATGTGGGCGGCGCAATATTTCACGGCAGGCATTTGTTTTTTGAGAAAATTCTGTGATAAGCTAAATTCCACGAAGGAATATTTAAAGTCGCAAAATGAAAGGAGCTGTCCGAGATGAGGGTCTGCCTTATCTGCCGCCGCAGGAATATGGAGCGCTACGGGATATGCCCCGAATGCGCGGAGCTTAACCGTCATATGCGGGAGACTCTCCGCGATATGAGCGGACGCTTTGCCTGCGTTACGGGCGGCAGGATAAAAATAGGCTATGCCGTGTGTCTGCGTCTGCTGCGGCAGGGCGCGAGCGTTATCGCCGTGACGCGCTACCCTAAAACCGCGCTTGAAAACTACATGAACGAGCCGGACTACGACAGCTTCAAGGACAGGCTGTATATAATAGGCTTCGACCTTATGCGCGTTGACCGCATAGGGGAGCTTGTCGGGCAAATCGAGGGGATATGCGGCGGACTGGATATTCTGATAAATAACGCGGCGCAGACCGTGAAAAAATCCGCCGATTATTACGCGGCGCTGAGTACACACGAAAAAGAGCTGCTGTTTGACAGCGGCGCTCATCTTCTGCCTATGTGCGCAGACGAAGGGGCTCTTTCGGTCGTTCCCGAAGGCAAGCTGACCGATTACCCCGACTATGGGGAAACTCCCGAGAAAAACTCGTGGGTGCGCAAGTCCGAGGAGATATCCGTTCGGGAGCTGCTGGAGGTACAGCTTATCAACGTGACCGCGCCTTTTATTCTCACAAACGGACTGAGGAACTGTCTGGCGCGCGGGAACGCCGCCAACAGATTTGTGATAAACGTAAGCTCCGTCGAGGGGAGATTCAACACAAAGCAGAAGCTGGCGCGGCACGTTCACACCAATATGGCTAAGGCTTCCCTCAATATGATGACCCACTCCATCGCCTCGGACTTCGCCAAGGACAGGATATATGTGTATTCCTGCGACCCGGGCTGGGTCTCAAACCAGTTCCCCACCGCGTATAAGATAAGTCAAAATTTTGAGCCGTATCTTTCATTTGAGGACGGAGCGGCAAGGGTTCTTTATCCCATCACCAAAAATCTTGACGAGGAAAAGATAAAGGACAGCGGAACGTTTTACAAGGATTACAGAATTATCGATTTTTAGGAGAAGGAGAATAATATGATTGAGATAAAAGCGCATTGTCCCACGGAAGACGAAATATTTATCCCCAAAAGCCGAGAGCTCCCGAGCGCCGATATTCCAGCCGTGGAGCTCACCGAGCGGCAGGCGGCGGAGCAGGGCTGGACGTTCCGCAAAAAATCAAAAAGCGTGCGCATAACCAACTATCACGGCAGCGGCAGCCGGCTTGTTATCCCAAGCAGGATAGGCGGTCTGCCCGTAAACGAGATAGGCAAAGAAGCCTTCGCGGTAAAGAACATCTCTGACCCGCCCCTTATCGAGCAGGTGATGATACCCGACTCGGTAAGAAAGATCGGTGAGGGGGCATTTTCGCGCAGCGAGGTCAGGAGCGTGGTATTCGGCGACGGCGTGAAAGATATCCCCAAGGAGAGCTTTTTATTGTGCAGGCGGCTGGAGTATGTGCGGCTGCCCGCGGCGCTTATGTCTATTGGGGAGAGCGCGTTCAGGCTATGCGAGAATTTAAGGTATATCATACTGCCAAACAGACTGCGCACCATCGGCGAGAACGCCTTTTTCCGCAGCGGACTGGAGAGCTTCGCGTCAAATAACTGGGTCTGCCTTGACGATGGACGGGCGTTCGCGGGAACTCCCATGCACAAAAAATATAAGCTGATACTGCGGCGCAACGACATTACCGGCATGGACGTATTTATGGTGGGAGTTGGCGCGGAGGTGAAATTCCCGCGAAGAGTGGTCACACTCGGCAAGAATGCGGCGAACACGAGGTGCACGCTGGACTTCTCGGAGTGCGAGAACGTGTTTCTCAACTACGCTTTCCCCAATGAGACGGGCTACTTCTATGGCGAGTCCTTCAGCAGGGATATAAAGGTGATTGTTCCGACAAATATCAAGCACCTCTGGTTTCCCGAATATGTTGCCGCGTGGTATTCCGACGGCAGACCCTACGCCTATATGACAATGCTCGGGATAACGGAAAATCCCTCGGAAAAGCACGGCGGAAATATCACGCTTAAGCCAAACAGCAAAACGCTGCCCTCGGGGTCGGTGGATCTGGACGATGCGGAGGAAATAAAGATAATCCACAGCTTTTTCGATCTGTCTATAAAAGAGTGCGCCTTTAAAACGCCCGCGCTGAAACGGCTGGAAATGCACGACGTTTCGTTGCAGGGCAGGATATTTTCTCCCATGTGCCGCGCCCTGCGCGAGGTGAGCTGGTTGAACATTTACAATGAATACAGACAGTTTATCCCGCCCGCCGAGCTTATCGGCGAGATACTTCACGCGGAGCTGCTCACGGCTTTCTGCGAGTGGGAGGACGATGTGGGCTGGTATCAGTTCCGGCAGACGGTCTGGGACGAAATATTCACATCGGGCAGGGTGGAATACCCCGTGCCCCCCGAATTTACGCACCGCACCGAGGTCAAGAAGCTCAACCAGCGCGACCGCATTCTTATCGCGATAGACGTTCTGCGCAGCACCCACGAGCATTACAAAGCATCTTATGATATCTACACCGAATATCTGCGCACGCACCGCCGCTACGCCGGGATAGTCTGCGACAAGATAAAGGACAGGTATCCCGAGTACGGGGAATATCTGTCGCGGCACTGATGATACAAAATCCCGCGCCCAAAACGGGCGCGGGATAATTTTATTTCTTGCTTACGCAGAAAGCCATATAGCCGTACTCGGTGCGCCAAAGCATACTGCATTCGGGATACACCTTTTCAAATATCTTATAGAAATCATCGTTGGTTATATGTCCGCTCTCAACGCTTGTCAGCGAATCATGCAGGAACGCCATCATGACCTCATTGTTAAAGGAACGATACATCTCCGAGACCATGGAAAGGGCGACCGAATCAAGCTCATATACCGTAGAGTTCATCAGCCCGGACGCCACCGCCTCGAACATACTCTCCTCGATTGCCGTTACGACGGAATATACCGTGCCTTTTGAATCGGACAGCACATCGTTGAAGCAAAACAGCTTGCCCAGCTTGTGCCCCTCGTAATTCTTGCTGACAAGATTTGCCGTCATACGGAACAAGCCCCTTATGTACTCCTTTACGATACCGTCGACGACCTCCGCGTCGTCCTCGTTGGGATTAAGCCGCCACTTGCTCTTGGTCTTTCCCGTTATCGCCTGATCCTCGATAAGAACGTGAGCCGCGAGCCACCCCGCGCATACTCCCACAAAATGCTCCAGCGATTCCTTTGAGTAGCTCTTTATCGCTACCTCCTTTTCCAGCGCGGGAATTACCACGCTGCGCATATTGTCGTGTACCCTTTTGTGAGTATTGTAGCCCGAGTAGTTGATGGAGAGCTGATATTCCTCCTCCTCGGCAAAATGCTTAATCGTGTAGCTCTTAAGGTATTTAATTGCCTCGACGCAGGTCATCTTGTTCTTATCAAAATTTCGGTCCATAAAGTTATTGATAATGCGATTTACCAGTGAAAAGAGCTCCTTATGCGCGTTGTCGATCTTCTCGACGCCGATATTGTATTCGTCCTTCCACTCAAAAACTTCCTGCTCCATAGCGATCGCTCCCTTTCCTAAAACAATCTGGATATATTATAACATATGTTGCTAAATAAGTCAAGATATAAAGGAGCCGCCGCGGCAAAAAAGTTGCGCGAAGCCCGCCGCAGTGCGGGCAGTACAGGTTTGCCCGCCGAAAATCTCGTCCTTGTTGAGCAGTATGGGGAGCTTATCGCGCCCCACGCCGTCGATATCGAATATGTAGGTGAGGTCGCTCCTGCCGCAACTTTTTGTACAGACTGAAAGTCTTTACCCTTTTAGCCCTCCCAGTAAACCGCCGACCTTGTCCATAATGCCGCTTGCGCCGATCTTCGCCTTAACGCCGTCGATGAGCTTGTTAATCTGGTCGTCGGGCAGGTCTACCCCCAGAACCTTTTCAACTGCCTTTACAGGGTCTGCCGAAAACTCCGACGCAAAATTCTTGTCGTCCTTCACCTTGTTTACGATCTCGTCGATCTTTGCCTTGATGTCCATAGAAAATACCTCCTGTTTTATGCTTTGAGGTTATTATAGCACAAAAGCCGCAAATGAGGTTGAAATTCTACGGAAAAAGTTTTCGTCAAAATAGCTATAAATTTCAAGCGCGATTTGTGACATATTTCAATGATCGCACACATCGTCCGCAACGCATAAAAATCCGCCCCACACGCAATAACGCGGCGGGCGGACTTCCTTATTGACATTCGGCTTAACAGCGCGGTTTATCAGCCCTTAAGAGCTTCCTCAACCGCAACGGCGCAAGCAACGGTAGCACCAACCATGGGGTTGTTGCCCATACCGATAAGACCCATCATCTCAACGTGCGCGGGAACAGATGAAGAACCTGCGAACTGCGCGTCGGAGTGCATACGTCCCATTGTATCGGTCATACCGTAGGAAGCGGGACCCGCCGCCATGTTATCGGGGTGGAGGGTACGACCCGTACCGCCGCCCGAAGCAACAGAGAAGTACTTCTTGCCCTTCTCGACGCATTCCTTCTTGTATGTGCC
>CAMWLH010000056.1 GCA_947175045.1 uncultured Clostridia bacterium
TGGGGAGTTTTCATGAATGGGAATGGGAGTGGCTTTTCGGGCGCGGCTCATTCGGGAGCTACCTCTTAGGCTCATATAGATTCGGGAGCTTCGGCTCATACAATGGATTCCCCCTTGACGCAATGCCCTCGGCAGACCGCCTGTGGCAATGCCTTGACGAATACGACAGGATAATGTTTATGAATCTTGTAAATTGTCCCTTAAACCGTTACGGCTACGGGATACACAATATTTGATTTTACGGCAGATTTTCGGAACTGCCGTGATTTATTTCGCGGAGGGTATATGAACGCCATTCACATTATTTCCACCGCGCCCTTTTTCGCGAGGGGCGGTAAGCGTCTCCGCACGGAGGACTTTGATCTGTATTGCATGGCGCTGTCCGCTCTGGCGTGGCGCAAATACAACGGGAAGATATCGCTTTATATTGATAAAAAAGGTTGGGAGTATTACCGTTCGCTGGGATTTGAAAGGCTCTGGGACGAGGTCCGCGTATGTGTGCCGGACGATCTGGAGGGGATAAACTCCGTTATGTTCTGGGCGGGAGGAAAGCTGTTCGCGCTGCGTGAGGCGAAGGCTCCCGTGGTAATGCTCGACACGGATTTTATCGTGTGGAAGCCGCTGAAATTCGGCAGAGAGCTTATTGCGGCACACCGCGAGGACTTATCACCCGACATTTACCCGCCGCTTAGCTTTTTCAGAACGCGCGGGCACGCTCTGCCTGATTTTGACGAGAGCGTTCTGCCGCTCAACACCGCCTTTTTGTATCTCCCCGACAATGATTTCAAGGAGTTTTACACCTCCCAGGCGATAGCCTTTATGAAGTCCGCCGAGAACTCCGAGGACGTTCTGAGGTATATGGTGTTCGCGGAGCAGCGCATGGCGGCAATGTGCGCCGAGTACACGGGAACTCCCGTGAAAACTCTGCTGAACAAGGACGATCTGTTTTTCCCTCAAAGCGGCTTTACACATCTTTGGGGAGCAAAGCAGGCAATGCGGGATAATCCCGAGCTCCGTCGGGACTTTCTTGACCGCTGCCGCAGCCGCCTGAAATGTGAGTTCCCCGAATATGGGGATATAGCGGATATTATTGACGGACAAGCGCCCCAGGGATAATGGGGCGCTCCAGTCTGAATAAAAGGTTATAGCGACGTAATATTGACGCAGGAATTTTTCGCAAGTCGATTTAAAAGCGCAGCCCGCTTCGCGGGCTGCGCTTTTAATCGAGGCTAACGGAACCCGTCGAAGGCGAGTGGAGTGGTGGAGTGGTGGAGTCGTGAGGAAAATTCGCATTTAAATAATTTGCCTCTCGTCAACATATACCCACAACACCCCGCCGGCATAACTTAAAAGCTATTATGCTAAATCGGCGACCGATCTTACTCCGCCTCCATCATGATCTCCTTGACTGATATTTTTCCGATCCTGCGCGAATAGCACAGCATAACGGCTTCGTAGACCACCGCGAACGAGACGGCGGCGATGATCAACGCCTGTACATTGAACTCAAAAACGGGGACGTTTTCAATATCCTTGAAAATCACCTCTACCGCGATCTTAAGCAGCAGATATTGATAAAGCGTGCCTATCACAAATCCTGCCGCTGCCGCAGGGCGGTATCCGCTTAGTATTGCCGAGGAGCACTCCCTGCCCGAATAGCCGAATATCTTCATTATGGAAACGCTCCCCGCGTTTGATCTGACAACGGTCGTGACCGCGATAAACAGCGTTGTGAACGCCAATACCACGCCTATCATAAAAGTCATTGCCGACATCATTTCGCTTGCCAGATCGCCCATTCCGAAAGACATCTGCACCATTGCCGAATAGCAGAACGACGCGAACGCGATAAAAAACACAAGCGATCTCCGACCCCTTAACGTTATTTTTTTAAGCTCCTTAAGAAACGGCATATTGTCCTTTGCCGCAACGTCCCTTGACTTGCTGTCGGGTTTACCCTTTAACAGATCGAGCACGGGCGTTTTCATTCTAAAAAAGCTGTAAATAACAGATAGCAGCGCAAACGCGGCGGTCGGAGCTATCACAAGCAAAATCAGCAGCCGCGGGTGAAATTCCGCGCTGAAATCCGGCAGCAGCCCGGACTCGTTCTGCACCGAATAAAACGCGGGCATGATCAAATACGCTCCCGAAAATCCCGCCAGTGTTCCCGCGAAAACGCTCAGCCCGAACACCCAGAAGCCAGCCGCTATGCGGATATTTGAATAACCCATAGCCTTTAGTATACCTAACTCTTTTCGGTGGGAATCTATGTAGTGCTTGATATAAAAGCACAGCATTACGACCGAGGTCATAAGCAGACAGCCGCCGCTGACCGCGCTCACCACCGAGCCCGTCATAACAAGCGCGTCATACAGCGCGCGGCTCTCGTCGGCTATCTGAGCTTCAATGCCGTTCAGATCGAGGTTATAATTCAGAAACAGCGTGCTTACAAATACCGCGCAAGCCGATATTATAACTATCCCCAGCAGCTTGCAGACGTCCTTTGCTCCTATTATCATATTTACCACCCTATCTCATAAGCCGTTTTCTGTGTCTGATTGCGGTATTGTCCGACGATTTTCCCGCTGTTCATTTTTATCACCGTTTTCGCCATATCCGCGATATTCGCGTTGTGTGTTACCATTATTACGGTGAATTTCAGCTCGTCGCGGAGCCTGCAAATATAATCCAGCACCGAGCGCCCCGTTTCCTCGTCCAACGCGCCCGTGGGCTCGTCGAGGAACAGGACGGAGGGCTTCTTCGCCAGCGCACGCGCGGCAGAGACCCGCTGCTGCTCTCCTCCGCTCAATTCCCGTGGGAGCTTCCTGCGCTTTTCCGACAGCCCCAAAGCGTTGATAATATCGGCATAATCCTTGTTTCCTGCGAGCTCCGCGCCCATTTTCACGTTACGGTCAACGTTCAGATTGGGCAGAAGATAGTACTGCTGAAAAATAAAGCCGATGTTTTTTCTGCGGAACGCAGTCAGACTATCGTCGGAAAGCTCCGCGATATTTTCCCCGTCGTAGAAAATACTCCCGCTGTCGGGGCGCTCCAGACCGGAGAGCACGTTCAGCAGCGTTGACTTTCCCGAGCCCGACGCGCCCAGTATCACCGTAAACCCTCCGTCCTCGATATCAATGGATATCCCCTTTAGTATTTCACACCTGTTGTCCCTTGTTCCGTAGGACTTGCGGATATTTTCAGCTCTGATCATTTTTTCTCCCCCTTATTATGTCTATTATCCATTCCGTCTCGGGCATTCTGCCGCTGCTGAACATTTCGGGCGAGACCGCCAGGCGCTCCATTATACCCTGTACGCTGCTCCAGAACGCGAGCGACAGCAGCCGCGGGTCGCCCTCGCGGAAATACCCGTATTCCTGCCCCGCCGCGATCACCTCCGCGGACTGCTCTACCTGGTTCATTCCGTTGATGATCTCCTTTATGTGCGGGGTGACACCCTCGCCGCGGCCGAGCCGCCCCATTATCATAAAAAGATACGGCACGCGCGGGTACTCCCTAGCATATTGAAACAGCGCTTTCAGAAATCCCTCGAAGTAATCGAGCGGGTTTTCAAAGTTCATTTCCCGCGGAGTATCGGTAGCCTTTGCGCCATACTGCACGATCTCCTCAAACAGCTTTTCCTTGGACTCAAAGTAGTGGAACATCAGCCCCACGCTCATATCCGCCGCCTGCGCTATATCCCCGATCTTGGTTTCCGCGTAACCCTTTTTTGCGAACAGCTCTATCGCTTTGTCAATGATGAGCTCCCTGCGCTGCTCCTTTTGTTCGTCCCTTGTCGCCATGTTTTTATCTCGTTGAATAATAATTCATTGAATTTATATTCAATATTATAGCACAATAATATTCTCCTGTCAAGGGCTTTATGCGGGTTTATTTACAAAAAAGCGCGAAGCGCGCCGAAGCAACAAATATTTTTCCCTTTCACATAATATAAGCTCCCGCCGCATAGATTCTTATAAAAACCAATATCACGGAGGTATTTTATGGACGATATGAAAAGGCTTATAGAAAAGTACAAGCAGGAGCTGATGGAATACAGCAGGGCAGCCGCGCCGAAGGAAAATCTGGCGTTTCCCGAGATGATAGGGGAGGATGAAGCGGGTCAGACCATGTCGGGCGCTGAAGAAGCTCCCGCTGTTACGGAGAGCGCGCCTGTTCGGGAGACCGCTCCCGCTGCGCCTGCCCCGCCCGCTCCCCCTGCTCCGCCCATAAATGAGGAGCGGCTCAGTTGTCAGGGCGAGCCCATACCCGATGAGGCTGCTCCGCGGCAGCCCGTTAGTGGATCCGCGCCGTCAGCCGAGCCCGTCGGTGACGATTCTGCGCAGGATTACGAGGAGCTTACTCCCGTCACATTTAACGGCAATATAGGCGCGCCGAGAGCTCCTTCCGCGGGGGAGATCTGCGATACGGCGGGTATGCCGCAGGCTCCGACAGAAGCTGCCGCCGAGCCGCCTAAGCCTGCCGGGAGCTCCCCGAAGGCTTCCGGCAAGCCCGCGAGGAAGCCCGAGATAATAGGCTATGTTGACGAGGACGGTACCTTTGATTACGACAGCATTTTCGGTGATATGCTGGGGGAACAGCGGGTGTCGGACAGGCGTGTGACGCCTGCAGACGCTCCGCGTTATGACGAGCTGCCGTCCCAGCGGGAAAATTCTGAGGAAAACACTGCGGAAAGCGTAAAGCGCGGAGGTGATCTGGATTATTCGGGGGAAGCGTCGGGAGTGACCGATAATTCCCCGCGCGAGCCGCGTCCCGAGCCAACTCCCGCGGGAAGCGTCACGCCGCAGCAGGCGGAGCAGCTCACCGAGCGCCCGATAAACAGCCGTCCCACCGAGCAGCTTACCGGCAGGAGCTTTGAAAACAGCGAAACTCCCGCCAACTCTCGCAGCGATATAAGACCGCTGCACGACGGAACCGCTCCCGCCGACCTCCCCCATGGGAGCCCCGCCTATTCAAATTTGCAGGACTTTGTGCCCTCCGAGGAATTTGACAGCGACGATGTGCGCGGCAATAATTTCCGTTTCCGCGTTTACACCGCCCGCAACGCACTGCCGATAGCGGGGGCAAACTGCATTATCAAACGCAAGAACAACGGCGGGTATGTGACAATGTACACCCTTGTCACCGATATAAGCGGTCAGACCGACCCCGTGGCTCTGCCCGCGCCCCCCGCCAGCCTGTCGCAGTCACCAGGTAACACCGTTCAGCCCTACGCTCTTTATGACGCGGAGGTCAGCGCTAAGGGCTATAATACCGTTGAAATAAAAAATATCCCCGTTTTTGAGGGAGTGCTGTCGGTGCAGCAAGTTGCCATGATACCTCAGACAGAGGAAAATATTACCGAAATTATTGATGAACAAGAAACGGATATGAACGGAGGTAAATAAATGCCGCAGGTAAATCTCCCCTATATTCCCGAGACGATCACTGTCCACCTCGGACCGCCCGATTCGAGCGCGTCGAACGTTTCGCTGACATTTCCGAATTATATAAAGAATGTCTGCTCCAGCGAGATTTTTCCCACCTGGCCCGAAGCGGCGCTGCGGGCTAATATATATGTTCAGATAACCTTTGCGCTCAACCGCGTATACACGGAGTGGTACCGCAGCCGCGGATATAATTTCGATATCACCAGCTCCACCCAGTACGACCAAGCGTTTGTGTACGGACGCGATATTTTCAATAATATCAGCAATATCGTGGACGAGATATTCAACAATTATGTCGTAAGGCAGGGGAACGTCGAGCCTCTTTTCACGCAGTTCTGCAACGGGACTACCGTGACCTGTCAGGGACTTTCGCAGTGGGGAACGGTCACCCTCGCCAACCGCGGCATGACTCCCTATGAGATATTGCAGTACTACTACGGCGAAGACATAAACATAGTCCGCAACGCGCCGATAGCCTCCTACACCGAGAGCTATCCGGGAACGCCCTTCGGCTTCGGCTCGTCGGGGAATGAGGTCAGGACCATACAAATGGAATTGAACCGTATCGGCAACAACTACCCCGCCATCAACAAGATAGTTCCCGCAAACGGGGTGTACGGCGAAAGCACGGTCGAGGCGGTGCGGACGTTCCAGGGGGTGTTCGGGCTGCCGCAGACGGGCGTTATAAACAAAGCTACATGGTATCAGATAAAATACATTTTTGTTGCGGTAAAGGGATTGTCGGAGCTTTCCACGGAGGGTCTCACCGAGGAGGAGGTCACCGATCCTTACGCGGCGACCATACAGCTCGGCTCCTACGGAAACGAGGTAAGGCAGGTGCAGTACCTGCTCAACGTTATCGCCTATTTCAACCCCTCGGTTCCCACGGTCTCCTCCGACGGGGTATTCAACAGCGCCATGCAGCGGCAGGTAATAGCCTTTGAGGAGTTTTACGGGCTTACCCCCGACGGCGTGGTGGATTTCCGCACATGGCAGCTTATGCGCAAAATATACGCGGATATACTGAACTCCCTCCCCGAGGGCTACACGGGGACCACTGCCGCCCTCTACCCGGGCTATAACCTTACCCCCGGCATGAAAAACGACGACGTGCGGCTGCTCCAGACCTATCTGCGACTTATCGGGCAGAATATCAGCGGCATTCCCGTCGTGGACGTTACGGGATATTTCGGCGAGAACACCGAAAACGCCGTGAGAATATTCCAGCGGCTCTACGGTATCCCCGTTACGGGAATAGTCGGCGCGTCAACATGGGACTCCATCGCTAAGGAATACAACTATATCCGCTTCGGGACATAAGGGTTGACGAGAATTAAATGATTTAAAAGAATTTCCCGCACCGCAAGAACGCTTTGCGTTCTTGCTAGCCCTTTGACAAAGCAGCTCCCGCTTTGCGGGAGCTGCTTTGTCAAAGGCTTGCGGAAAATTCATGCGGGGGCGTTTCGCGGCTTCGGGCTGTATGCGCCTGTGATCTCTCGATTTTTATGCGGCTTATGGGCAAACAAAATAATAAGCGCGGGAACCGTAAAAAGCTCCCGCGCCGTTTTATCTTATATTATGCCAGCATAGCGCCGAAATCCGTCTTGAACTGCTCGGTAGCGTCCTGCACTCTCTGCTCGTACATGGACACCTTTTCGCTCGACCTCATTTCGTCGAATACCTGCCATACCACCTCGTAGCATTCCTGCTTGTTATTGAGATAATCATTCAGTTTTTTGAGGTATTCCATATCCGCTTCGGTGTGGTGGGTGTAGAAATATTCGTCCTTAAGATACTCCAGCTCGCGCTTCTGCTCCTCGATATGCCTTGCGATAAGCCCGAGTATCGACCCGTCGTCGGTTGGGAGCTGATCCTCCTGATCCCCGAGGTAAACTATTCGCGCGGGGTGAGCGTCGTCAAGCGGCAGTATTGGCGAAATAAGCTCCATAGCGTCGCCCGACGAGATAACATTGAGCTGTACCAAGTCCGCCAGAAACGCGCCGAAAGCCTCGGCATTGCTGCTGCCCTGAAGCTCCGTAAGGTCGTGCCTTGCCGCCAGACATTCAAGCTGTTCTTCGGTGACCTTGTGGGTGATAACGTCGTTCGGATCTTCAAGCTCTGCGCCGATGGTTTTTTTCAGATACTCGTTCACGCAGTACAGAAGCGAGTCGCGCGCGTTCATGGGCTCGGTGGTGTTGGTGTCCTCACCGCTTTCAAGCTTCTGTATAAGAGGATCGTTTTCCACATCTCCCGTAGGCGCCATTACCTTGGTGGTCTGAGCGGTAAAGCTGTGCAGCGAATCCGCAAAGGTTACGCCCGTGCCGTGCTCGGCAAGCAGTCCCGTTTTCGCGCCTATGCCCTTTTTGGTCTTGTGCTCGGTCATTGCGTGGCTGTTCCAGCTCTCGCTTTGCAGCTTTTCATAGTTTGTCATGATGGTTTTCCTCCTGTTTTGTTATTCGCCTCCTTGCGTTGTTGGATTTTCCGACAAAAGCGCCATCTTAGCGCTTTTTATTTGTCCGCTTTAATTATATCATATTCTAATTATTTTGTCAAGGATTTCCGACAATTTTAACGGATATGTCAAACGGCTCGGCTTTCGTTTGTATAAAACAACGGGAACGATATTGACTTTATCGTGCGGCTGTGATATAATAAACGGTATAGAACCGCATCAAGCCCACTCAGCAAAGCAGCGTTCAAAAAGATCAACGTTCCGCCCGCGCAGGAATTTTTTGCGGGAGCTCGAGGGACACGGAGCGCAGCGGAGTGTTACTCGGGCGGACCGCGGAAAATTTCTTTTAAATCAGGGGTTTTCATGAGTGAATGGTTTACGATAGACAAAATTGACGAGGATACGTTGGATACGTTTATTATAAGTGAGTATTGGCATTGGGAGGAGACCCACTGCTACCTTCTGAACATCCCGAGGCTTATTTATCTTCACTGGAGAAGATATCGGAGCTGCCTGCGGCAAGGGTATTTCCCGCACATCATTCATTGGATATTCAGTCCGAGATAGTTATACGAATGAGGGACGCTTTCCGTGAGTTAAAGGCTAAGGGGGAGCTCTGTCACGGCAGCGGGACTTTTGATTACGGAGATTGGGCGGTTTGGCTGTGATTGGCGGAGATACCGAAATTCATTTTAAATCATTGACTTTTAGCGTAAAGTGTGCTATAATTTACTAAAAACAAAAGGGACGGTGAGTTTATGGATTATCAGCTCGAAAATGAGATCAAAACCTGCTTCTGGCGCGGCAGCGTGACAGACGCTAACAGCGTTGTGGAGGCGCATCTGAGCGAGATAGATTTTGATGATGACGACGATATGGAGAAGATGATCGGACTCGTGGCGTCGGGTTTGAGAGAGGACGGCGGGGTAGAGTTCCTGGAGTATCTGATGTCAAAGGGCTTCGATATCAATTTCAAGCTGCTGAAAAAGGAGTGCCTGGTGCTGAGGTGCGCGGAGAACTGGGTGAAGCCCGAGGCTTTCAAGGAACTGGAGAGATTGGGCGCGGATATTTATTCGGAGAGCTCCGACGGGGATAACGTGCTGCTGCGCAGCGTTGAAAGGAACGAGGAGCTCGCGAGGTTTTTCGTGGAAAATTACGACCTGTCGCAGCTCGACCACGCGAACAGATTTGGGCTTACTCCGCTGATGTACGCGGCGATGAACAACAACGTCGATCTCGCAAAGGTGCTTATCGAAAAGGGCTCGGACGCGGGCGCGGCAAGCTCGGGTCCGATCGGCGGAAACAGCTACTGGATAAAGACGAACGGGCTTACTCCGCTTGCGCTGGCTCTGCGCTGCGGCAACACGGAGATCGCGAAAATGCTGATCGACGCGGGCGCGGACGTAACGGCTTGCGATGACGACGGATGCCCCGCGGTATTCTCGCTGGTATATTATCCGTTCCGATTCTTTGAGGAGCGCATCTACAATTCGCCGATATACGATAAAAAGTGCGCGATCATTCCGCTTCTGAAAGACCTTGAGGTCACCGATAAGAGAGGGTACAC